>JALTPW010000474.1 GCA_026999335.1 Chromatiales bacterium | reverse complement strand
TTGTACCACTGCCACCGGCAACACCATTGAAATCGACCGGCGGAGTGCCCGTACCGATGAGACCGTCGTTATCGTTGTCGCTGCGGCTGCCCTCGGTGACATCGGGGATGCCGTCGTTGTCGCTGTCAAGGTCACGGTAGTTGTCGATGCCATCGCTGTCGGTATCGGCGACGCTATAGTTGATGATGCCGCTGTCGACAGTGGTTTCCACGCTATCGGCGAGGCCGTTTGCGCCGACGGGATTGGTATTGTCGATACGGCCATCACCGTTGCTATCGAGAGTGGCGAAATCGCTGATGCCGGACTCCGTCAGATCGAACAGACCGTCGTTGTCGCTGTCGAGGTCGCGGAAGTCAGGGATGCCGTCACCGTCGCTATCGACACTGGCATCACCTTCAATACTGTCGGGGATACCGTCATTATCGCTGTCGAGATCATCCGCATCGGGGATGCCGTCGTTATCGAGATCACCGTTATCGCGGTAGTCAGGAATGCCGTTGTTGTCACTATCGGGTAGCGGCAGGGGACTGGCAGCGAGGTTGTCGTCGAGGCCGTCGGTATTGGCGTCGGTAAAGCCGTCGAGCCGACCGTCGCTGTCGGCATCGCTGCCACCCGCCTCGATGATGTCAGTGATGCCGTCACCATCGCTGTCGAGGTCACGAACGTCCGATATGCCGTCGTCGTCGGTATCCACCGGATTCAGACCGGCGCCGGCGGCGAGGCCGCTGTTATCCACAATTGGCGTACCGGTACCCAGGATGCCATCGCCATCGGGATCGCTGCCGCCGGCCTCGGTGACATCGGGGATGCCGTCGTTGTCGCTGTCGCGGTCGCGGAAGTCCTCGATGCCGTCGCCATCGGTGTCGGCCACGGTGTAGTTGATGGCGCCTGAGTCGGCTGTGCTTTCAACCACGTCGGCGAGGCCGTTAGCGCCGACGCCGTTACTGATGTCGATGCGGCCATCGCCATTGCTGTCGAGATTGGCGGGATCGCCAATGCCGGATTCCAGCAGATCAAACAGGCCGTCGTTGTCGCTGTCGAGGTCACGGTAGTCGGCGATGCCATCTCCGTCGCTATCGACACTGGCATCACCTTCGACACTGTCGGGAATGCCGTCGTTGTCGTTGTCGAGATCCATCGTATCAGCGACGCCATCGTTGTCGAGATCATCATTGTCCCGGTAGTCAGGCATGCCATCGCCATCACTGTCGATGTGGATATTGGGCAGCGGGGTCGTGGCGAGGGTGTCGTCGAAGCCGTCGCCGTTGGCATCGACCGGGTTGTCCACTTGGCCGTCATCGTTGGCATCAGTGCCACCGGCTTCGGTGATGTCGTTGCTGCCGTCGCCGTCTGAATCGCGGTCACGGTAGTCCGGCGCGCCGTCACCATCGGTGTCACGCGGGGCGTCGGCGTTGCCGTCACCGTTGTAATCCGGCTGCCCGGAATCCGCAGTGGTTTCCACGACGTCGGCAAGGCCGTTATTGCCAACAGGGTTGCTGGCGTCGATACGGCCGTCGTTGTCACTGTCGAGCGTGGCGGGGTCAGTGATGCCGGACTCGATCAGATCGGCAATGCCGTCATTGTCGCTGTCGAGGTCGCGATAGTCGGGGATACCATCGCCGTCGCTGTCGACGCTGGCGCCGCCTTCGGCGCTGTCGGGGATGCCGTCGTTGTCGCTGTCGAGATCGAGGCTGTCGACCACGCCATCACCGTCACTGTCCCGGTTATCCCGGTAATCCGGGGTGCCGTCACCATCGCTGTCGGTCAGTGGCAGTGGCGTGGCAGCAAGGGCGTCGTCGAGGCCGTCATTGTTGGCATCGGTGTAGCCGTCGACCCGGCCATCGTTATCGCTGTCCGCGCCACCCGCTTCGATGAGGTCGTAGATGCCGTCACCATCGCTGTCGAGGTCGAGATAATCGGGCTTGCCGTCACCGTCGCTGTCGACGCTGGCGTCGCCTTCGACGCTATCAGGGATGCCGTCGTTGTCGGCGTCGAGATCGGCGTTGTTGCCAATACCGTCACCGTCGGTGTCGGCACTCTCAGCGCTATTGGTGGGGAAGGCATCGCCAGCATCGGGGGTGCCGTCGTTGTCGCTATCGAGATCGCGCGGGTCGGGCGTGCCGTCGCCATCGGTGTCGATGAGGGCCAGACCAGCACCGGTGGCGAGGCCGTTGCCATCCACGCCGGGGGTACCACTGCCGAGGATGCCGTCGTTATCGGGATCAGTGCCGCCGGCCTCGGCCACGTCGAACAGGCCATCAGCGTCGCTGTCGAGATCGCGGAAATCGGCGTTGCCGTCACCATCGGTGTCGGCGATGGTGTAGCCCCGTGTATTGCTGTCGGCGCTGGTCTCGGCGATATCGGCGAGACCGTTGCTGCCGACGCTGTTATCGCTGTCGATACGACCATCACCGTTACGGTCAAGGCTGCTGGGGTCGTTGATGCCCGACTCGATGAGGTCGAACAGGCCGTCGTTGTCACTATCGAGGTCGCGATAGTCGGCAACACCGTCACCGTCGGTATCCACGGCCGTCGCACGGCCTTCATCAAGGTCAGGGATGCCATCGTTGTCGTTGTCGAGATCCTGTGCATCGTCAATGCCGTCGCCATCGATGTCATTGTTGTCGCGGTAGTTGGGAATCCCGTCGTTGTCGCTGTCGGTATGAATGTCCGGCAGCGGTGTGGTGGCAAGGCTGTCATCGAGGCCATCATTGTTGGTGTCGGTGAAGCCGTCGATCTGGCCGTCGTTGTCGCTATCGCTGCCACCGGCCTCAATGATGTCATTGATGCCGTCTGCATCGCTATCGAGATCGCGTTGATCGGGGATGCCATCACTGTCGGTATCGAGCGGGCTCAGGCCGGCGCCGCTGACGAGGCCGTTGCCGTCCACGCTTATACCACTGCCGAGAACGCCGTCACCGTCCGGGTCGTTACCAGCGGCCTCGGTGACATCGGGAATGCCGTCGTTGTCGCTGTCGAGGTCGCGGTAGTCAGCGACGCCGTCCGTGTCGGTATCCGCCACGCTGTAGTCGATGGTGCCGCTATCGGCGCTGGTTTCCACGACATCGGCGAGGCCATTGTTGCCGATGCTATTACTGGCATCGATGCGGCCATTATTGTCTGTATCGAGCGTAGCGGGGTCGCTAATGCCTGACTCCATGAGGTCGAACAGGCCGTCGTTGTCGCTGTCGAGATCACGGTAGTCGGCGATGCCATCGTTATCGCTATCGGTGTTGTCATCGCCTTCGATGCGGTCGGGAATACCGTCGTTATCGCTGTCGAGGTCGAGGACGTCGGACACGCCGTCACCGTCCGTATCATCGTTATCGCGGTAATCCGGGGTGCCGTCAGTGTCACTGTCGGGTAGCGGTAGGGGGTTGGCGGCAATCGTGTCATCGAGGCCATCACCATTGGCATCTACCTGGGTGTCGACCCTGCCATTGCCATCGCTGTCGGTGCCACCGGCCTCGATGATGTCACTGCTGCTATCGCCATCGCTGTCGAGATCACGCTGATCCGGGGTGCCGTCGCTGTCGGTGTCAATGGGGCCCAGGCCGGCGCCGCTGGCAAGACCATCGGTATCGACGCTGGGCGCGCCACTACCGAGAATGCCGTCACCATCCGGGTCGCTGCCACCGGCTTCGGTGACATCGGGAATGCCATCGTTGTCGGTATCACGGTCACGGAAGTCGGCAATGCCATCGCCGTCGCTATCACGCGGGCTGTCGGGATTGCCGTCGCTGTCGTAGTCCGCCTGCCCGGAATCCGCGCGGGTCTCCACGGCATCGGCGAGGCCGTTGTTGCCGACAGAGAAGCCGGCATCGATGCGACCGTTGTTGTCGCTGTCGAGGGTGGCCGGATCAGTCATGCCGGACTCTGCCAGGTCGAACAGACCGTCGTTGTCGCTGTCGAGGTCGAGGAAGTCGGCGATGCCGTCGGAATCGCTATCAACGCCGCTATTGCCTTCGGTACTGTCAGGGATGCCGTCGTTGTCGCTGTCGAGATCGAGGCTGTCGAGCACGCCATCGCCGTCGCTGTCGCGGTTGTCACGGTAGTCGGGGGTGCCGTCGCCGTCGCTGTCGGTGACGGGTAGGGGGTTGGCGGCGAGGGTATCGTCGAGGCCGTCATTGTTGGCGTCGGTGAAGCCATCGACCCGGCCGTCGCTGTCGGTATCGCTGCCGCCGGCTTCGACGAGGTCATGGATACCGTCACCGTCGCTGTCGAGGTCGAGATAATCGGGGCTGCCGTCACCGTCGCTGTCGACGCTGGCATCGCCTTCGATGCTGTCGGGGATGCCATCGTTATCCGCGTCGAGATCGGCATTGTTGCCGATGCCGTCACCATCGAGGTCGGCGCTTTCATCCTTGTTGGTGGGGAAGGCATCGCTGGCGTCGGGGGTGCCGTCGTTATCGGCATCGAGGTCACGATAATCCGGTGTACCGTCGCTGTCGGTGTCGATGAGGGTCAGGCCGGCTCCGGGGGCCAGGCCGTTGGTGCCGACGCTGGGTGTACCGCTGCCGATGATACCGTTGTTGTCGGGATCGCTGCCACCGGCCTCGGTGACGTCGAACAGGCCGTCGCCGTCGCTGTCGAGATCACGCGGGTCGGCAATGCCATCACTGTCGGTGTCGATGGGGCTGAGGCCGGCGCCCGTGGCCAGACCATTGGCATCGACGCTGGGCGTGCCGCTGCCGAGGATGCCGTCATTGTCGCTATCGCTGCCGTTGGCCTCGCTGATGTCAAACAGGCCGTCGTTGTCGCTGTCGAGGTCGCGATAGTCGGCGACGCCATCGCTGTCGGTGTCGGCGATGGTGTAATTAATGTTGCCGCTGTCGGCGCTGGTTTCCACGACATCGGCAAGGCCGTTTGTGCCGACGGTATTGCTGGCATCGATGCGGCCGTCGTTATTGGTGTCGAGGGCGGAGGGGTCGCTGATACCGGACTCCGTGAGGTCGAACAGGCCGTCATTGTCACTGTCGAGATCGCGGTAATCGGCGATGCCATCTGCGTCGCTGTCGACACTGGCATTGCCTTCAACACTGTCGGGGATACCGTCGTTGTCGCTGTCGAGATCGAGACTGTCGAGCACGCCATCGCCGTCGCTGTCGCGGTTGTCACGGTAGTCGGGGGTGCCGTCGCCGTCGCTGTCGGTGACGGGCAGGGGGTTGGCGGCGAGGGTATCGTCGAGGCCGTCATTGTTGGCGTCGGTGAAGCCATCGACCCGGCCGTCGCTGTCGGTATCGCTGCCGCCGGCTTCGACGAGGTCATGGATACCGTCACCGTCGCTGTCGAGGTCGAGATAATCGGGCTTGCCGTCACCGTCGGTGTCGACGCTGGCATCGCCTTCGACGCTGTCGGGGATACCGTCATTGTCGCTGTCGAGGTCGAGGTTGTCGATCACGCCATCACTATCGCTGTCGCTGTAGGCGATGTACGAAGCGGTGTGGTTGACCGTCTGCCCATTGCTGTCGAGCTGATCCCGGTAGTCGATGTCGATGGCATCGCCATTGCCGGTATTGAGGGTGCCGTCGTTGGTGGTGCCAGTGCTGGTGTTGTCTGCGGTGGCCAGGCTACCACTGAATATCCCGGTGTTGGAGCCGGTCTCGGTGAGGGTGATTTGTTCGACCTCACCGCTGCGGCTGTTGGTGGCCTGGACGATAATGGTTTCAGCGATGCCGGGCAGGAGGTCGAGATCGGCGTCGGTAACGGTGATGGAAACAGGTGCACCAACGAGTCCCGTAGCGGGTGCATTAATGTTGCCATCGGTACCGGTGAGCAGGGCATCGGAGCCGCTGATGGCCGTTAGGGTCGTTTGCGCCGAGATAAGTCCGTAAACATAGGTGTCGATATAACGCTTATCCCCGAAACCCGAACTGCTGAAGTTGCCCCAGGTATGCCGGCCTGCGGATGTGGAGGAGAGCGCACCGTCGGGCAGGGTCGTGGTACCGCCGAGGTAGGTTGCATCATCCCAGTAGACGAGGGTGTCGCTGGTGCTGCCATCGCTGTTGGCGAGGAAGATGGTAAGACCATCGGCGGATGGGCCACCGCTGGTTTCGGCGTCGCGGGCGATGAAATGGTATTCGCCGAGGCGCAATTGCAGGCGCGCTCGATAGGTACCGTTGGCGATGGGGTTGAGCGCCGCATCGCGGCCGTTCCAAAGGATCTGGTTGAGGCCGACGCTGGCATTGCCGAGCAGGAGGACATCATTGGCGCCATAATTGCCGTCGTTGTTGGTATCGATGGTGATGGCGTAGGTGCCGGCGACGTCGGTGGTGAATTCGAAGTTGCCGCTGTCTTGTACGCCGCTGGTGACCGCGGGGCTGATGGCGTAATCCTGGCCATCGTTGTCGATGAAACGGAAATCGCTGATCAGCGGTGGATCCGTGGGGCGTGGTTTTGCCACCACGGGATAGCCGAGGTAAATGGGGAATTTCGGGGTGACGCTGTTAAACTGTTCGCCGACACTGTAGCCGGAGCTGGGAGCATCAACGCCCTGGTCATTGGCGACGATATCGTAGACGTTGCCTGAAAATTTGTTGAGATCCAGCTTCCAGACGTAATGGGTGGCCGGGCGACCGCCGGGGACGAGGGCATAGTAATCGGCATCGGTGGCGCCGGATTCGGCGAAGGTGCCGGTATCGAAAGTCCATCGGTGACTCCACAGGCGGCCGCTTGCCTGTGTGGGGTCGGGATTGGTGGTGGAATCAGGGGTCACGGTAATATCAAAACGGCGCAGGATTCTCCGATTACCGCCGCTGGAACCCGTGTTGTCGATCTCTACCCGGTAGGTTCCCGTGCTGAGTGTGGTGTAGCGCATGGGATTGGTCAGCGTTGCGCTGAACGGGTCGTTGCAAGCAATATTGCCTGTGCTCAATTCCTGACTGTATACCGGGCTGCCATCGGGGCTGAATATTCGCGCCCGGACATTGTGCGCATCAAGATCACCACACAGCGACACGTTGATGACTTCGCCGGCGGTGAGAATATCGACGTAGAGCGGGACATTGGTTCTGCTGAATTCATACAGAGGCTGATTCAGTCCGGCCTGATAACTGCCTTCGGCATGGGCGAAATGGCTGGCAAACACTGCCATGACGGCAAAGCCGGTGATGGTGATCTGACGGATATGCACGGTGCGGTTCCTTTTATCCAAAGCTGCGCTTCTAACTGCGAAACTGTTGCCAATATTTTGGCAGGAATCTGAGCTCGGTGGCCGATGCAGTGACGCCATAGGCGTTATCAATCCGTGAATATGTGTACTCCTGTAGAGCAGATCCGAGACTATCATCATCTCCACTTCGTATATAGAGGGTGACATTTCTGCATATTCTGCGAACTATGTCGCGGCGACTGGTTGGTCGTCGACACGCTTGATAAGGAGGAGTCTACCGCGCAAGCCGGGTGACGCATGCGTCGGGATGAAACGCAAGACTGTTCAGTCGCTGCTGGTTTGCTAAACTCCGCCTTCGCCGGGCAGCGTTGCCGTGGCCACTTTCATTTTTGGAGTCATGCCGGAATATCCATGGAAATCGAATCACGAATTGCTGAAGAACTGGGCGTTGGCCTGAACCAGGTTCAGGCGGCCGTTGCGCTCCTCGATGAGGGCGCCACGGTGCCCTTTATCTCCCGTTATCGCAAAGAGGTCACCGGCGGGCTGGATGATACGCAGATGCGAAATCTGGAGAGCCGCCTGGGCTATTTGCGCGAATTGGAAGAGCGGCGCACAGCGGTGCTGAAAAGCATCGAAGAACAGGGCAAATTGACCCCGGATCTGAAAACCGCCGTGCTCGGCGCAGACACCAAGACCCGCCTCGAAGATCTTTATGCGCCGTACAAGGTCAAGCGCCGCACCAAGGCGCAGATCGCCCGTGAGGCGGGCATCGAGCCGCTGCTGGATGGCTTGCTGGATGACCCGACCCAGTCACCGGAGACACTGGCGGCGGGTTATCTCAACGCTGAGGCCGGGTTTAGCGATGCGAACGCCGTGCTCGATGGCGCCAAGCAGATTTTCATGGAACGCGCCGCCGAAGAGGCGGATCTGGTTGGTCGTTTGCGCGAGACCGTGTGGGACAACGCCCGCCTGACCTCGGTCGTGATCGACGGGCAGGTGGAGAGTGGCGCCAAGTTCGCCGATTATTTCGACTTCGACGAGGCCCTGGCCAAGGTACCGCCGCACCGCGCCCTGGCCCTGTTTCGTGGCCGTAGCGAAGGCGTACTGCGCCTGAAACTGATGGTGCCGGGTCAGGATGACCTGGATTCCGTCACCGATGTGGGACGTTGTGAGTCGATGGTATCGCAGCATTTTGGCCTGCGTGACGAGGGCCGGGCCGCCGACCGCTTTTTGCGTGACTGTGCGCGCTGGGCCTGGCGGGTGAAGATCGCCCTGCAACTGGAATCCGAACTGAACATGCGCCTGCGCGAGCAAGCCGAGGAGGAGGCAATCCGTGTCTTCGGTGAGAACATGCGTGATCTGTTGCTGGCTGCGCCTGCCGGCACTCGTACCACCATGGGTCTGGATCCGGGCCTGCGTACTGGCGTCAAGGTGGTGGTAGTCGATGCCACGGGCAAGCTGTTGGAACATACGACGATCTTTCCCCATCAGCCGAAAAATCAGTGGGATCGGAGTTTGGCTGTGCTGGCGGCACTGGCGCAAAAGCACAAGGTGGATCTGGTCAGCATCGGCAATGGCACCGCCTCGCGCGAGACCGACAAGCTGGTGAAAGAACTTCAGCAAAAACATACCGAGCTGCGCCTGACCGGCATCATGGTCAGCGAGGCCGGCGCCTCAGTGTATTCCGCCTCCGAGCTGGCGGCGAAGGAATTTCCGGATCTGGATGTTTCATTCCGTGGCGCGGTGTCCATCGCCCGCCGCCTGCAGGATCCATTGGCCGAACTGGTCAAGATCGACCCCAAGTCTATCGGTGTTGGTCAGTATCAGCACGACGTCAATCAGCACCGTCTGGCACGTAAATTGGCGGTCGTGGTGGAGGATTGCGTCAATGCCGTGGGTGTGGAGATCAATACCGCCTCGGCGCCGCTGTTGGCGAAAGTGGCCGGGCTGTCCGAGACGTTGGCCACCAATATCGTGACTCACCGCGAGAGCCACGGCGCCTTTGCCAATCGCAAGCAACTGCTGAAGGTTACCCGGCTGGGCCCCAAGGCCTTTGAACAGGCCGCCGGGTTTCTGCGCATTCGTGATGGTGACAATCCGCTCGATGCCTCTGCGGTGCATCCCGAGGCCTACCCGGTGGTGGAGCGTATCGCCGCCGAGAGCGGTCGCGGTATTCAGGACATCATCGGTGATAGTCGTTTTCTGAAATCACTGGCGGCCAATGATTTTACCGACGAGCATTTTGGCGAACCCACCGTGCGTGACATCCTCAGTGAGCTGGATAAGCCGGGCCGCGATCCGCGGCCGGAATTCAAAACAGCCAGTTTCCGTGAGGGTGTGGAAAAGCTGTCGGATCTCGATGCCGGCATGATCCTTGAGGGTGTGGTGACCAATGTCACCAACTTTGGTGCCTTCGTCGACATCGGCGTGCATCAGGACGGACTGGTGCATGTGTCGGCGCTGGCGGACAAATTCGTCAAGGATCCGCGTGAGGTGGTCAAAGCGGGTGACGTGGTGAAGGTGAAGGTGCTGGAAATAGATCTCAAGCGCAAGCGTGTGGGGCTGTCCATGCGGCTGACCGATGAGGTTCGGCGTGGCGGTGATGATCGCCCGGGACAGCAGCGGCCAGCGCGCGAGGCACCGATGCACAAAAAACCGAAGCCCGCCCGAGAGCAGGCCCGGGAGAAAGGTGGAACGGCCATGACAGCCGCCTTTGCCAAGCTGCGCTCCTGAGTGGGGCAGGCACTATTCCGGACAAAAAAGAGAGGGAGACAGGGGAGGGCAAACAATGCCATTAAGTGAACAAAATTATGATTGTTTTGTAGGTTGGTGGTGAGCTTGCGAACCCCAACGAAACCAACAATGTTGGGTTTCCTGCGTCACCGCCAACCTACAACAAGCAGGACGTCAGGCTTAACTTAATGACAATGTGAATTATGTGGCCGCAAGAAAAATGTCGCGGGCATAAATGGCGGGAATGCCTTATAAAACAATACTCTAAATTTTGCGTAAAAAGCATGTCGTTATGCATACGTCAACTTCGACTTTTAGCTACACTAATCGATAAATATTGAATTTGTTCAATATGTTACAGCGTGGGCATTGTTGATTTTGAACTCCGAAACTTGAGCTGTATAAACCATTAATCTTGGCCGCATCTAAGTGTTGGTATATTTGAGAATATTGTCTGAGGGTATTGTAAATTATTATGAATAACAATGAGGATAACCCAAAAATTGGAAACCAAAAATTTCCAAGAATTATTATTGAAGACGAATATATCAGAGAGAAACCGCCTACTAAAGTTAATAAAAAACCAAATAGTGAATGGTCCACATGGGGGGCGTGTAAAACTATATTGGTAGGTTATTTAGCTACATGGATTTCAGTAGTACTTTTCTTTATGTCATTTTTTTTGGGAATGCTATCAATAGCTGCAAACACATTTTCATATGATTTGTTTAGTAATGAATTTTGGGAAATAATTTCACTTTCTATTGCCCCCCTTATTTTATTACTGTCTATTTCTCTCGTGATAGGGGCTGTTTCAAAATATCGTGGTTCTATAATTTCCAAAATTGCTTTGTTTCTATTGGTATTAGTATTGTGGGCACTGTCCATCGGTGTAAGTTTTTGGCTTCTTATAGATAGTGCTGATTTTTCCTGGCCACCTCATTCAATGAATCAAGATGTCAAGTGAGAAGGGAATGAAATTAAAGGAATTAAAGGGGTCAGAGCCCTTTAATGAAGTCTAAATTGCTGGTAACCTAGGCTGTATTCACGATAGAGTAGAGAAAATGCCACGCAAATCACAGTTTTTCTTACTGGATGTACCGGTTCACATAGTACAACGAGGCCACAGTCGAGAATGAGGAGGCGGGGGGCAGGTCTTTCCTTTTGCCTATTCATAATGGTCTAGCCATA
>JALTPW010000473.1 GCA_026999335.1 Chromatiales bacterium | reverse complement strand
GCTTAAATTCAAGTAACAAATGCAACTTTTAGATTGATGGGTTAAATAGCTTCAAAACAGAAGGGAAATAAAGAATTTCCCTCTCTGTTTCTAGAAAGGAGTTATTTTACCGCGTTAAATCGCCAAAAATAAAGTTGTAATGTCACACCTTTCTTATGAACAAAGATACACAATAGAGGTCTTGTTGTGTCAAGGTAAAAAACAAAGTGAAATCGCTGAGATTATCTCACGGGATAAATCGGTGGTTAGTAGGGAAATCAGTCGGAACTGCGATCAACGTAGCGGTGTTTATAAGGCTAAATTAGCGCAATCTAAGTACGATTCAGGACTTTTTAACAAACAAAAATCAGTAAAAATCACTTCTTCCATCGAACAGCAAATCATCACACTTCTAGAGCAGGATTATAGTCCAGAGCAAGTTTCAGGTTATTTGAAAAAAGAGGGCCTGGTGGCTATGTCGCATGAGTGGATTTACCAGCTTGTTTGGAAGGATAAAAAAAGTGGTGGGAACTTGCATACACACCTTCGTCGAAAGGGCAGGCGGTACAGGAAACGTGGTTCGAGTAAAGATTCCAGAGGAATAATAAAGAATAGAATCAGTATTGATCAGCGTCCAGATATCGTTGAAAAAAGAGAACGATTTGGTGATTTAGAAGTAGACTTAATAATCGGTAAGAATCATAAACAAGCGATTCTAACCGTTAACGATAGAGCGTCTGGAATGTTGAAAATGAAGAAAGTTAAATCCAAAAATGCGGAGGAGGTCACCCAAGCAATAAACGATGTTCTAGAAGAGTGGATACCATACATTCAAACCATTACAGCTGACAATGGAAAAGAGTTCGCAGGTCACCAAAATGTTGCCGAATTTTTGAAAGTCGATTATTACTTCGCTCACCCTTACCACTCATGGGAAAGAGGTTCAAATGAAAACCTAAATGGACTTGTTAGGCAATATTTTAAGAAAGGAACTGACTTCGATAAGATCACGGATCAAAGAATTCACGAAGTTGAAAACAAGTTAAACAATAGACCCAGAAAGAGACATAATTATGAAACTCCTATATTCGTAATGGAAAAATTATTGTTTAACTCAGAAGTTGCATTAGTGAGTTGAATTCAGCAACGAAAAGGAA
>JALTPW010000472.1 GCA_026999335.1 Chromatiales bacterium | reverse complement strand
AATATGAGCGAGGTAATCAGTACCGCACCTTGCTGACGTGGTGGGATGGCTAATTGGGTAACTGGAGATGGATGTTTCATGAGCGGTTCCGGTTGCGTATCTGAATCAGGCGTGTGTATTGCTTGCGACGGTATTTTTGATCGGCGCTCGGGACGCTGTAGCTGTAGCCAAGCAGGTCATAGGTATTGCTATCGGTGACGCTGGAGTCCTGGTCTTTGCTGCGTGCCAGCAGGGAGACCCGCAGGTTGACGACCTTGGACCACCAATCGGTGGTCGACAGTCCGTTGATGGCAGTGATGCTGGCATCGTCGTAACGGTCGACATCGCCGTCACTGCCGGTGTTCACGTCACTGGCATCGATTGTGCCGTCCCCGTTGGTATCTTTGTTACTGCGCATGTCCCGGCCGTAAATAAATTGCAATTGCTCGATATTTTCAGCGAGTTCCTCTTCAACCATTTTTGGTGCGTCGGTGATATCTCCGCGCAGCGTCAGGCGAACCAGTGTCGGCACGCTGTCGTTACAGCTGCCACTGGTCTTTGAGCTGCAAGTGCGCAGGTAGAAAATGTCGGTCTTGTAGACAAAGTTATAGGTGCCATCCTGATTCGGCAGGCTGGCGGGAATGGTGCCGGTGCCCAGCAGCAGGGTGCCAAAACTTCCCACCGCGCTGCGCACGAAGATGGTGGTTGCGTCATTGGCGGCGGGTACCGTCTCCGCATTGGCGTAGCGTACGACGAGGATGTCGCTATGGGGGACATAATCCGAGCCGGCAATACAGCCGGCGGGGAAGCCGGCAACTGCACCGATAGTGGCGGCGCCTTCGTATCCCCGCACACCGGTGTTGGTGTCGGCAACCCAGGCGCCGTTACAGCTGCCAACACCGGTAATATTTCCGGCGACACCACCGGCCTGAACGTCCTCGGGGTCAATGCCTCCCCAATGGTCGGCCATATGTGCGGCACGGGTGAGGGTATTGAGTGCAAAGCGCCCGTTTTCCTGCAGTAAGCCCAGGCTGTCCTGCATTTTGTAGGCCTGCTTGCTACTGGTGAAAATCTGTATCAGGCCGGCAGAGAGGATCAGCCCGACCGTAATGGCGATCATGATTTCGACGAGGGTGACGCCGGTTTGTTTGTTCATGGT
>JALTPW010000471.1 GCA_026999335.1 Chromatiales bacterium | reverse complement strand
ACCACCTCTTTAAGGGCAAGAAGTGGTTCGCGAATGTAGTGGAACACACTGCAAAATACGATGACATCAAATGTCTCGGTGTCAAAGGGAAGTCTTTCCGCCCAGCTTCGTTTGATATGAACCTTTTTTGACAATCGATTGCCGGCGATATCGAGCATTTCCTGGGTGGGGTCAACACCGGCTAAAACAGCATCGGGATACCTCTTTTCTATTGCGGCGAGTAAAGCACCTGTTCCACAGCCAATATCAAGCAAATGCTCGCCCGAATGGAGTTCAATTTTTTTCAGTGTTTTCTGAAGGGTTGCCTCAACATAAAAACTCCACTTGTCGTCATATTTCTGTGCCAAGTGGGCATACTCTTTTTGCACGGAATTTTCATGGTCGTTTTTCAAACCAGCACCTCGTTTCGTCATGTCATGTTTCAACATCGTGCATATTCCTTAGCTCTTTTTCGAGAACAACCACAGGCAACCCTGTAAATCGCTTCACTAGCGCGTGATATGTGCCATCGCTTCACGCGCATCGAGTTCACGCGTCCCATTTCCGGTGCGCAAGAAATATCTGGATGTATTCCCATCCCGCAAATAAACAGGCTCAACGGCAGACTCAACAATGACTCGACAGACATCCTTACTTTCTATTTCATAAAACACACAATGGATAAAAGAACACATGTCCACACCTATCCGGCTTGTTACAATATCCGTGATACAGAGTTCGAAACCATCTCTGCCCTTGCTTTTTAGCGTTTTATAGTCATGTTCCAGACCGACAACCTCACCCTCATCGTCCACACCAATCAGTAGGCTGCCACCACGATGATTCATAAAACCAACCAGCGTTCTTGCAATAACCATTTCGAGTGCTTTATTAATTTTACCCTGACGAAAATCCCAGCGTACTGACGACTTGAATTCCAGGTGTTCACCCTCGCCATCTTTTATCAGAGCGGGTAGATCCTCTGCCAGTTCCTTTTCCAGGTAGTGCACTGTCCGCTGCTGCCTGACGAGCGCCAGATGATAGATGGCGAAGGCTAAGCCGATGCCACCACCAATGAAGGCAAAAACCAGACTCATCGGCACCATCTCCAGGACAAAGGTCGAGTCAAGGCGGGAGAGAAGAAAGCGCCACAAATTTTCATCGCCAGCAGCCAGGTCATGGCGAAATTCAAACCAATAGACGATTTTGGTAACCGGGTGTAACACAACGATACCGATGAAGGCGCCAACCAATGTGTGAAATACGATCTCGCGAAGTTTTTTTGGAAATAGTTTCATGCTATTTATCCAAGCGTTTTCCATGCACGCTATTCATGGATACAACACTCCCCACGGCACCAGATACAGTGGCAGTCGATATGATCACAGGTGACATCTTTGCGCAGACTTTTGTAGCGATATCTGGCCCAGGGATCCAGCAGACGTTTGGGCCAGGATGGTTGATACTGCCGTCGCAATGCTTCGCGCAAATTTGGCGCGGAGATATAACGATGCAAAAACCAGCCATAGCCCCGATTTCCCAACAGACTGAACAGGGCCCGATTGACGACCGAAGTCTCCATTTGTGGTTTCAATTCCCGCTGCCAAAGCACATCATAATCTTCATTATTCAGTAGACTTCGGGCGGCCAGCACACCCGATAAAATGGCCAGACGCATACCGAAACCCCATAGCGTGTCCTGAAATCCAGCCTGTTCTCCGACCAGGGGATGTGGGCCGCTACGGGCACTTTGCGGAATGTGAAAATTACCGCTGCCACCATGGGGGCGAGGGTTTTTCATCGTCAGACCGACCAGGCGCTGAAACGCCTCCAGGGTTCGCTGCACGTAAAGCTTTTCCTGTTTGAAGCCGGAAAACATGCAGCTTTTCACCGTGCCCTTGCCATTCATCACCAAGAGATAGGCATAACCTTTGGGCGCAAGATCATTGTCGCAAATGACCCAATAACCATCCGCCATGTCGGTCTCAAAGTGATAGCCGACGGCAATGGCATCTGCGGCCCGTGGGCCGGCAGCAAGGATGCCTTCACCTGCCATGTGGCGCAGGCGGCTGTTGAAATGCACTTCCACACCCAGTGCCCGGGCCTGTCTGAGCAGGGCGCTGTCAAGCGTATCGGGGCCGGAACCGCGCTCCACGAGATAGAACAGTGTCTCGTCACTGTTGATTTCATAACATTTACCACTGGCATCGAAGGCACTGCCATTGCGTCCAGGCACGGCCGTGAAGTCCGTCGTCAAACCCAGATTTTTCAGTACGCTCAGTACGTCTTCCCGGGTGGTCCAGTTCTCCAGGCCCTGAAAATCGCCACCGAAGCGGTAACCCACCGCTTTGTGGGCTTCATGCACGATCACCCGACGCCCCGCATGGGCCAGGGTAATCGCTGCGGCCAATCCAGCCGGACCAGCACCCGCGATTTCCACGGCAGCTTCAGGGTGTGTATTATTTTTTGTCATTCAACTTATCCCTGCTTGTTCCAACGTCTCACATCACAGCTACCCTGTAGCCTGGGTTGAGGAACGAAACCCGGAGTAGCGCCAACATTTCCCGGGTTTCGTTCCTCAACCCAGGCTACCCAGCTACAAGTGTCCCCCTAAATCAGTGCCGGTGTTTATCGTGACTATCGTCCGACTTGCCATGCCCGCCATGCATAAAAAAATGCACACCGACACAGGCCAACAACAGCAATATCAATAACCAGTAGTCCGCTAACCACGCCATCATTTTTTCCTCATTCAAGCGTTGCTGGATAATCCCGACGCGCCGGCCCAACATACAGCTGTCGAGGCCGGCCAATGCGCTGTTGCGGTTCGGCGATCATCTCCATCCACTGCGCAACCCAACCCGCCGTGCGGGCGATGGCAAACATCACCGTGAACATATTGGTGGGAATACCCAGTGCCTTGTAAATGAGGCCCGAGTAAAAATCCACGTTGGGATAGAGTTTGCGTTCGATAAAATAGTCATCCTTGAGTGCGGCCTCTTCAAGCGCCAGTGCCAGCTCGAACAATGGCTCATTGGGATCCCCCAGTCTTGCCAGGACTTCGTGACAGGCCGCGCGTATGACGCGTGCCCGGGGATCGTGATTTTTGTAGACACGGTGACCAAAACCCATCAGACGGAAAGGGTCGTTTTCATCCTTGGCCTTGGCAATATAATTGGGTACGTTTTTCACATCACCCATCGCCTCCAGCATATTCAATGCGGCTTCATTGGCGCCCCCATGGGCCGGCCCCCATAGCGCCGCAATGCCGGAGGCAATGCAGGCGAAGGGGTTGGCGCCGGAACTACCCGCCAGACGCACGGTGGAGGTGCTGGCGTTTTGCTCATGGTCGGCATGCAACATAAAAATAAGATCCAGGGCCTGTTCCGCCACCGGATCGATGGGATATTCCTCGCTGGGCACGGAAAACATCATGTGCAACAGATTGGCGGCATAACTGAGATCATTTTTGGGATAGACCAGCGGTTCGCCAATGGAGTGCTTGTAACAGGCTGCGGCGATGGTGGGCATTTTGGCGATCATGCGGTGGGCGGCAATCTCGCGGTGGCGGGGATCGTGAATATCGGTGGAGTCGTGGTAAAAGGCCGATAGCGACCCCACCACCCCGACCATGATCGCCATCGGATGGGCATCGTGGTAGAAACCATCATAAAAACGCCTCAGGCTTTCATTGATCATCGTGTGACAGTCAATCGTGCTGGTGAAGTCGTCGTGTTGTTGCGCAGAGGGCAGCTCACCATACATCAGCAAATAAGCGACTTCGAGAAAGGTGCTGTGCTCCGCTAACTGTTCGATGGGATAGCCGCGGTAGAGCAACACCCCCTGCTCGCCGTCAATAAAGGTCACCGCGCTGCGGCAGCTGGCAGTGGCCAGAAAACCGGGATCAAAGGTGAAATAACCCAGTTCACGGTAAAGATTGCCGATGGGGATGACGGCTGGACCTTGCGTCCCTTTCAACACGGGTAGTTCCAGCGTCCTGCCACTGGCCGGGTCTGTCAGAGTGAGTTTTTGTGTCTTTTCTTCTGTCTTTTCTTCTGTTTTTTCTTCTGTCTTTTCGGGTGTCTTTTTTTGTACCATTTTGCGTTCTCCTATTGGCCGAGGGTTTCACGAAGCTGGGCGATGGATCGTGCCAGCGCCACGGATTCCCCAGAGGTCAGGGGTAGTTCAATCACCCGTTCCACGCCGTTGCCCGCCAGTATGATCGGGACACCCATGGCGATGTCACGTTCACCGTACTCACCGTCGAGGATGGCCACGCAGGGAAGAATACGCCGCCGGTTACGCGCCATCGCATCCACCATGGCGGCAACGGATGCCGCCGGCGAATCATAGGCACTACTGCTCTCTTTCAGTGCCAGAATCTCCGCCCCACCCTGGCGGGTCTTTTCGATCACACGGTCAATGGTCTCGGTATCAAGGAACTGACTGATGGGAATACCATTGATACCGGCGTAACGGGTCAGGGGCACCATGGCGTCACCATGACCACCAATCACCAGGGTCGCGATGTCTTTTACGGAAAAACCCGTTTCGTGGGCGATGAAACTCGCCATGCGGGCGCTGTCCAGCACGCCGGAAAGGCCCAATACACGATGCCGTCCCCAGCCGGTCTGGCGCCAGGCGTGATAGGTCAATACATCCACCGGATTGGTGACGATCAGCAGCAAGGCGTTGGGTGCATGGCGCATTACGTTGTCCACCGCTTCACGCAAGACCCCCAGGTTGGCATCCACCAGGTCGCTGCGTGACATCCCCGGTTTTCTCGGCAGACCAGCGGTAAAAATCACCAAGTCCGAGTCCACCATGGCAGCCGGATCCGCCCCGCCGCTGACCCGGGTATCAAATCTGAACAATGGCGCCGATTCCTGAATATCGAGCGCAATGCCCTTTGCCTTTCCCGCCTGTCGTCCCAGTAAAACCAGTGCGCGGCACAACTCTGTCTTGGCGATGATCTGGGCGGTGGACTCCCCTACCCGACCAGGCCCGATAATGGTGATTTTTTTCATGGCATGCCCCTCTGTTTCAACCTGTCAGCCGCTCCATATCAATATGCCCGCATGGGCACTCCTGGGCGCAAATGCCGCACCCTTTGCAGTAATCATCATCAATCCCGTAGCCCCCGGCTTTTTTGATCACCGCCGCATCGGGACAAAAATGCCAGCAGTTGTCACACATGAAACAGACACCGCAGCTCAGGCAACGCCTGGCTTCATGTGTGGCATCATCGTCAAGCAGGCCTGTCTCCACTTCATTGAAACCATCAAGTCGTTGCTCACTCACCTCACCTTCATGGCGGGATTGTTTTGGGTAGTAGTGCAACGACATCTGCCGGAAGGTGATTTGTGCTTTTTTATGGGTATCGAAAACAAACGGCTCGCCCTTCAAATCGGCCATGATCGACATCGCCGCCTGGTAGCCGCTGCCCACGGCGGTAGCCGCCAACTTGGATTTGCTGACTGCATCACCGCCGAGCCAAACACCGTCCGCTTGCGTGGATTGACTCAACTGTTCCAGCCCCTGCCAATCCGTCTCCTGACCGATGGCGAAGATGGCCAGGCCGGCGGGCACAAATTCTTCCGTGCCATCAAACAGCACAGGATTGAAGTCGCCATGCCGGTCATACACTTGATCCACATGGGCGATTTCAATACCGGACAAATGCTCACCACTGCGCACCAGACGACGTATTCCGGCACGATAAATAAACTGAACACCCTCGGTTTCGGCCTCGATAACCTCCTGCAATGATGCCGGCATTTCAGTACCCAATTCACGATGATGATTGCCGTGCGAGTCTTGTGCGCAGATCACGGTCACTTCAGCCCCCAGGCGCCGGATGCAACGCGCCACGTCGATGGCCGTATTGCCGCCACCCACCACGGCAACGTGTTTTGGCTTCCGTTCAGACAAAAGTGCAATTTGTTCACCACGATTGAGGCGGTGGAGAAATTCGAGGCCACTCATCACGCGATGCCTCGATGATTCTTTGCCCGGATATTGGCGTGGCCGTTGGCTGCCGATGGCGAGAAAAACAGCATCGAACTGATCACGCAGATCGCTCTCGCTGATCTCTTTTCCGACCCGGCTGTTGAGACGCAGTTCAATGCCCAGTGCGAGAATGGCGTCAATTTCACTCGCCAATACCGACTTAGGCAAACGGTAATCAGGAATCGCGCTGTACAGTGTGCCGCCGGGTACTGCTTGCGCATCAAAGATCGTCACTGGATAGCCGTGCCGCGCCAATTGAAAAGCACAGGAGAGGCCGGCCGGGCCAGCGCCCACAATTGCCACTCGCTGGGTTTGCGGCGTGTCGCAAACGGGTTTGTGGCTCCATTTACGTGTTATGGCCCTATCGCCGAGATAGCGCTCCATAGCGTGGATATTGACGGCGCTGTCGAGATGTTTGCGATTGCAGGCCGATTCACAAGCGTGATAACAGATGCGCCCCATGGTCGCCGGAAAAGGATTGCGTTCGGTCAGTTTTTGCCACGCCGCCTGCCAGTGTTGTTCCGTCGCCAAGGCCAACCAGGCCTGGATATCTTCAGAGGCGGGACAGGTCTGACTGCAGGGTGGCCATTTGTTCCGGTAAACGGGTTGCCGGGTGCGCCAGTCACCGGTGTGGTAGGCAGTGCTGCTGCCGGGTTCGATGTCGAGCTTAGGTGTCATTTTTCACCGCTTCCGAAGTCGGCATGGAAGACGCGTAACCACCACGACCGTGGCGCACACTCTGCATCGCGCACGCTGTATCCCACTGCGTATCTGCGTCAAGCAGGCCATAACGGCGAATGCGGGCATCGGCCAAAGCCTGCAGATGACGCAGTTCCACCGCCCCCGCTTTGCTGCCAAACAGATGTTTGAAGCGTCCCTGCGGACGCAGGTATTCTTCTACCGGTTTCTGCTCGGCCAGGCGCATCACGCCGGTGAGTTCACCGTGTTCTAATTCAATCAGTGGAAACAGCCCCGTCTCCACCGCCAGACGGGAAACCGTCACGGACAGGGCGCTGTCATGCACCCAACCCAGTGGGCAGGGCGACAGGATTTGAAGAAAACGTGGCCCCTTAATGCGCATCGCTTTTTCCACTTTGGCTTTAAGGTCAGGGAAATAGGCAATGGTGGCAGTAGCGGCATAGGGCATGTGGTGGGCGGCGATAATCGAGATCACGTCTTTTTTCAGGTGGTGTTTGCCCTGGCTGAGCCGCCCCGGTGGCGAAGTGGTGGTACGCACCGCATGAGGCGTGGAACTGGAGCGCTGTACACCGGTGTTCATATAGGCCTCGTTGTCATAACAGACAAACAACACGTCGTGACCGCGCTCGATCATGCCGGAAAGGCACTGCAAACCGATATCAAAGGTACCGCCGTCACCGGCTTGTACCACCACGGGGGTATCTTTACCTTTGGCGCGCAGGGCCGCCTCGACACCGGAGGCCACCGCAGCCGCATTGGCAAAAACGGAGTGAATCCACGGCGCCTGCCAGGCCGACTGTTGGTTGTGGGTGGTAAACACCTGCAAACAGCCGGTGGCATTGATATAAATAGCATCGGGGCCAATCAGGTCGGTGACCATGCGCGCCGCCATCGCCTCGCCACAACCGGAACAGGCGCGGTGACCGGAAGTAAGCACGTTATGGCGAAAGGGGTCGCGTTTATCCATGATCAGTTTCATCCGGCATGACATGATCCGGTGCAAAACGGAAAGTAGCGCCCATCTCATCCCGGCTCGTTTCATGGAACACCGACTCGATCACCTGCGGAGTCAGGTCGCGGCCACCCAGGCCACCGATCACACTCTCCACCGGCGTCATCATGCCCGCCTGGTGCAACGCTGCTCGCAGTTCGCTGGCAAGGATGCCACCCGCGCCGATACTGATGGCCTTTTCCAACACGATAATGCGCTGCACACCGCTCAGATACCGAACCAGTGCCTGTGCCGGGAAGGGGCGAAAACAGCGTAGACGTAACGCACCCACTGCCTGCCCTCGGTCACGTAGTTTATCCACCACATCGCGTACCGCGCCCATCAGTGAACCCATCCCCAGCAACGCGGTTTCAGCCCCGTCCAGACGATAGGCCTGTAGCAGTCCCCCATGGGCGCGACCAAACCGGTCATCGAATTCGGCATCAAACGCCTCGATCACCGGCTGGGCATCTTCCACCGCCGCTTGCTGGGCGCTGCGGTACTCCTGATAGTTGTCCGCTTCGCTGCCCCCGCCCAAGGTCATCGGGTCAGCGGGATCCAGGGTGCGGACAAAGTGAAACGGGGGCAGAAAGTCATCGACTGCCGCCTGTGTCGGCAGATCCACCGATTCAAAGGTATGGGTGAGGAAAAAACCATCCATGCAGACCATCACCGGCAGTTCGCAGGCCTCGGCAATACGGTACGCCTGGATCAGCGTATCCACCGCCTCCTGGTTACTCTCGACATAGAGTTGAATCCAGCCCGCATCACGCAGGGCCATGCTGTCCTGATGGTCACTAAAAATATTGATCGGTGCACCCACTGCCCGGTTGGCGCAGACCATCACCACTGGCAAACGTAATCCGGCAATGTTGTAGAGCACCTCGGTCATCAACAGCAGGCCCTGTGAGGCGGTGGCGGTAAACGCTCGCGCCCCGCCGGCGACCGCCCCTAATACGATGGATGCGGCGCCGAATTCGCTCTCAGCATTGATGAACTCTGCCGCCAGTTCACCGTTGGCCACCTGCTGCGCCAAGTGTTCGATAATATGGGTCTGTGGGGTGATGGGATAGGCAGCCACCACCTGTGGCCGGCACAGACGCACGGCTTCGGCTACGGCTTGTGAACCTTCCAGCAGTTGTTTCATGCCACGACCTCCTCGGCTTGCGTAATAAATCCGACCCCTTCACGCAAGGCAGCAATATTGGCTTTGATCAGCGTTTCACCTTTGCTGGCCAGGAGCTTCGTTACCGCCTGCTCCAGCGCACCCGGACTCACCCATTCGGTGCTCGCCGCTAACGCACCCAATAACACCGTATTGGGCAGTGAGCGACCTAAATGGCGCTCGCCGATCTGGCTGGCCGGCAGACAGATCCAGCGGAAATCACGGCTCTCACTATCTGGATTCTGCTCGCCGTTGAGGATGATCAGGCCACCCCGCTTCAGCCCCCGTAACAACGCTTCAGAGCGCAACAGGCCGGCATCCTGGATCACCACTGCATCCGGTGCATACACCTGGTTATGGGCTCGAATCATCGTGCTGCTGATGCGTACATAGGCCTCGACTGGCGCACCACGCCGTTCGGAACCAAATTTGGGGAACGCCTGAGACTCAAAGCCATCCTCAAAGGCTGCCAGCGCCATCAGTGCCGCTGCCGACACCGTGCCCTGACCGCCGCGACCGTGAAAACGGATTTCATGAAAAACAGACATTTTCATCGCCTCCTTATGAGTTATCGCCTTCATTTTCACTCGCCACGCGGCAACGTAAAAACCAAATCTGATAGAGAGAAATAAGGATCTGCAACGCCCACGACAATCCCAGCAAACCACCGGCGATAATCACAGTATAGGCGTAGAGCGGATCCCATTTAGTGAGAAACCAGGCGCTAATATCAGAAAAAATAGCGACAAATGGCAACAGTGTCAGCGTGTGCTGAAACCAGGAAGGCAACAGTGCGAAGCGAAATATCAGGCCAATGCCAAGCGCGACCAGGCCAATACCGAACAGATGAATGTGTGACACCTTCATCAGGCTGTGCAGCGAGACACCGGTATCCACATTGGCCACCTGTTTGACGCCTTCGTAACTGGAGAGATCGGGAATCTGTAAGCCCGAAGCCGCGCTGTGACACAGCACACATCGTTCATCGAACATGGGTTTTATGACACGCTCATAGCCCTCTTCAGGCGCGCCCGATTTCAACCACTTGACCACATGGTTGCGGTGCTTCGTCTCGATGTAACCGGCCATGGAACCCCGCAACGCCGACTCCAGGCGTGTACCACTGCGGTTACCATAGTAGTTTTCGGCGATATCCTCCACCGACAACCCCGGCTTGCCGTCGATACCTTCAAAGCTGGTATAAAGATAAGCCAGCGCCATGATGTAGGCGAGTCCTGCCAGTAACAGAAACGATGTATAAAGTAATTTTTCGTTGAGGGTGCAATCATAAAAACGGCGTGGCCGGGTGGCCGGGCATATTTCCGCTGGATGTTTTTGATCCATTACTCTGACTCCAATAATTCAAAAGTACACACACGATAGAAACCGGAAAAACAGTGGAATTCATCCACCTGTCGAATCATCTTACCCTGCCTTCGTGCATGTTCATCCAACATTGCGGCCAAATCCACATGCCAAAAACTATCTAGAAATGGTTCCAGCCACTGCAATACGATACGTGTGGGCCAGAAACGCCACAGCAGATGTTTTTTAGGACAAGTCCCATACTCGGTAATAACAAAACGGCCGCCGGGCCGTAATATCCGGATGGCTTCACTCAGGCTGCGTTCACGCGCCTCAGGCGGTAGTTCATGCAATAGGAAAAAAATCAAAACAGTAGCAAACAGATCGTCACCATAAGCAAGAGACTCCGCATTCATCCGCGCACAAAGCAGACGTTTTTTTTCCGTATCTACCAGCTTGTTACGTGTTGCGGTTAACTGTATGTCAGCGACATCCATGAGATAGAGTTCATCATCCATCACCTTGAGCAGAGAAGGCGTCAAGCTCCCATAAGCGCAAGTGAGCTGCAAAAACCGTCCCGGTGGCCGATCTTTCATACAGTCGCGTAACGCCCGGTGAGAGAGTTTCCGGTATTGCCCAAAGAGAATGGCATTGATAATCGGCTGATGGTCAAAAAACCAGACACCCCAGGGCCAGAGATAAGCCCACCAATAGTGCCGCACCAGATATTCTGGTTTTCCATCGAGAAAACGACGCCAGATGCCCCCGGATAATTTATTTTTTTTGCCTTTTTCTACGGACATGCCATCCATGTGTCATTCACCCCGGTTTTTGATTTGCCAACAAATAATCGACCAGCGCATCGATCTCTTCGACGGTCAATTTCCCTCCATAGCCAGGCATTGCGCCTTT
>JALTPW010000470.1:10019-11074 GCA_026999335.1 Chromatiales bacterium | reverse complement strand
AAATAGACCAAACCAAAAACAAAATAGAGGCAGAGGGCCTTTAGCTAGAAAAGTTATTGATTCGGCGCGGCAACAACTGCAAAGAAAAGTTACTAGCCTATCTGACTGGAAAGACGGAAAGTTAAAGTCGGTGGAATATCAAAAGAGCATAGTTTCAGATGAGAAGTTGAGTAAACTAGACCCGCTTCACGCGCTTTATGTCTATAGTCAAAATCAGCTATCTGTGTTAATTGAACAAATTTCTGAGTTGCCAGCATTGGATAAATTGGCGGATATATATGCTTCTGCATCAGAAGAGTATATGCCATCAGGCCCTCCAATGAGTCCGCTAACAACTTCATATTTCACGTGTTGGGGAGCTTTTGATCTTTGCTCCTTTGGTGCAAAAAAGGAAACTTTATGCACTGTAGTGACGGATTTTTGCAAGTACATCAATGCTGATCATGGGCAGCTTGAAGTGTTTGAAGAAATGCAAAATTCTTACATGGGCGTATATAAGCACGAGGGAGTATCAGGAGAATATATCCATTTTCGGGAATTGGTGACAAATCGGGAATTAAAAGCCATTTGTCCAAGTGGTTATATGGGGCTGGAAGGTGGGCTTTGGTTTGCTCGAATATTTCCACCATTGTTTAATTCGTTCAATTATTCAGTGGTATTTACAACACCCTATATTTTAGGGAAGCTGGGAAGTAATAATTCATTTATTTCGGCAGTTGAAAATGATTGGTTAAGTTATTTTAAGCGAAATCTTGGTAAAAATAGGATTGAAAATATTGAAAATTCTTACCAGTCACTGATGAAATATGGACTGAGTAAAAATTATTGGAACGAATATATTTTTCTGTCTTATAGAAACCATAGGGATGATATGATTCTTCTTGAAGGATTTCCAGATATCCAGTCAAGTATGCCTCATGCAAAGTAGAGACTTAATGGAGTCAAAAAAACCTAATAACTTAGGTTAGATCGTGAGAGTGACGAGGAACAAGGAGCGATCCACGATCTGAACCGGGTTATTGAAGAAGCCCGGTCTTGGTATTGCGGCTCTTTAT
>JALTPW010000470.1:5166-10009 GCA_026999335.1 Chromatiales bacterium | reverse complement strand
ATCTTTTTGAGGTTTTTGGGGCTTTTGAGGTTTGCGGTTTTTCGCGGACCTCAAAAGCCATGATGTTTCATTGCCTGAATGACAATGAAGCATACAAGTGCATTATTTGAGCTATATTTATCCAATTGTTGGCGTGAGTGCTCCTCAGCATAGTGCGCTGATTTTTTTTATCGCTTGGTCGTTGCGTTCACATGAACTTAAGGGGTCAGCGCATTAAAGGGCTCTGACCCCTTTAGATCCCATTTTAGAGCGACTCTTGGATTAATTTATTGGCTTTACCCAGATGAAGAAAAAGAAAAAATTGCCGGCAGTATTAACTCGTAACCCTGTATGCAACCTCAGCCGCGAAAAAACTGGTTTCATTCGCGGCCGAAGCTGTTCCCACGGTTTTTTAAAATCTTCAGAACTGTTAGGCAAGTAGCAAATAACCTAATGGGTTGGGCCTGCGAAAAAATACAGGCTGCTATTGCTAATTCACGGGGCCTCTAATAACAGGGGGGGCCAGGGTATTATTGTTCCCTTGCTAACGTGACAAGTCGATAATCTTGCCTCATAAAGATAGACCGCCCAAAAAGGATAATCGTGGGCGGCGTCAACATTAACAATAAAAGGAATGTTGGCGCTGGTATTTTGCTGCAATCGAGATTTTACATCCCAGCATTCCGTGCGGGTTTCTCCGTTATTCCCTGGAAGTACAGCTAGGGTGGTCTTTCCAAATTGAACCACATCCAGTTCAGGGGTATACGCAGAGGCGCTAGTAAAATCAACGTCATTATACTTGATGCATAAAGTCGCCGATTGAAGTTTGAAACCATTAAAGCTTGGATCAACAAACGTTTCGTTGACATCCTCGTTGTGCCACCGGTAATTTGATGCATTCAAGTCCATAGTCTGCTGCGTGCTTAAATCACAGCTTTTTCCTGCAGCTGACAAAGAGAGCGATTTTGCAAGATTCTGCTCAACGCCTCCACGCTTGAGAATCATCTGACCCCGCTTAACAGCACTGCTGTTCGTGGAGTCTTTAAAGGCTGTTGCTGCATCGCCGCCTTCTGCGGCTTTTAACACACCCATGCCGACAATCGGCAATGAAATGCAAACAATACCACTTAGTATGGAGCGAAACGTGATCATCGAAATCTCCTTATGCCCTGAATGGAGATATAAATAGTATTCTATATCTTTGTTTTGTCAATGCAGGCGAGTAGCCTGGGTTAAGCCTGAAAAACCTGAGAATAAAAGAAGGTTACTCTCCAGACTCCCTCCTCTCACATTGGCTAGTTCTCGTCCAATACAACAAATATCCGCTCCAATCCATGCCCCAAATCTCCTGGGTTTCACAGGCTGCTTGCCTTGGAAGTAAGTCGTTGTTCTGGCATGTTGGAGTTCACAAAAAACGTTCACTCCAACGAGTCAGTTATGCGTTGGCGCTATACCGGGGTCATAGGCGCGCTGTTCGGTCTATTTGGTCAACGACATGAACAGCTGCGGTAGTTTCTCCGGCAGGCGTTCAATGTTGTCGATGACGGTATAGTGCTGTCCAAAAATATCGCTGACATATTCGTCGGCACGGCGATCCAGGCTGATGCAGTGGGTGTAGATGCCGTCACGATCCAACTCTTGCACGGCCTTACGCGTGTCTTCGATCAGCAAGCATTCATCGTCAACATCGATATCGGAAGGCTCGCCGTCGGTAAGCACCAGCAGCAGTTTCTTTTCGGCACGGCGCGCATCCAGATAGTGCCCGGCGTGGCGCAGGGCGGCGCCCATGCGGGTGGAATAACCGGCCTCCAGCGCCCCCAAACGCGCCTTGACGTTATCATCCCATTTTTCCGCGAAACCCTTGATGTGCTGGTAGCGCACTTCGTGGCGAGTATTGGAGGAAAAGCCGGCGATGGCGAATTCATCACCCAGCTTGTCGATGGCCCATCCCAGCAGGGCGACGGCCTCTTGACTCAGTTCCAGTACCGTCTGCTGGCAACCGGCAGGCACGTCGGCCACCGATTGTGAAAGATCGATGAGCAGTGATACAGCAATATCACGCCCGTCGCTACGGTGGCTCATGTTGATGCGCGGATCCGGGATGTGACCGGCCCTAAAATCGATCAGTGAGCGAATAGCAACATCCAGATCCAGCTCGCTGCCATCTTCCTGGTAGCGCACGCGCACCAGCCACTGCGGCTTGAGCATGTCAAGAATTTGCTTCAGGCGCGCGGCCAGGGCGGTATTCCTGGCTAACAATTTGTCAACCAGTGCCGGACTGGCGCCGGGATGCAGGGATTCGTAGAGGCTGACCCAGTCGGGACGAATGCTCTGGGTGGTGTAGTCCCATTCATGATAATGACGTGGTGGCAGACCAAATTCCGGACTGTCCGCTTCCTGCACCTGCTTTTCATTCAGGTCAAACGACGCCTCTTCACTACCTATCTCGGTAAACACCCACAGGCTGCGGTTGTCATCGCGGTAATCCACCACGGTATCGGTGTAACGGACGTTGGGCAATTGATCACTCTGCCGCCGGGTACGAGCGACGAAGCTGGTGGCCAGGCCAACCATATCTTTGGTTTCACTTTCACCCTCGACAAGCAGGTTCTGAAAACGCTCGGCAAATTCGCGGATATCCGGGTCGCCGTAGTCATAATCCGGGTCGAGCACGGCACGTGACAATATGGCCAGGCGATGGCGAATGCAGGATTCCGCCTCCGGATCACACGCCTCTCCCGTCGGCGTCGGGTGCAGACTGAGAAGGATACGGCGCAGGCCGGGATAGCGACGCATGACCAGGGTGTCGATGCGGCAGTCCTCGAACAGCTCGATGGCGATACGCTGGAAAGGGCTGAAATTGTCGGCGATGACAGGGCCGCTCCAGCGCCGGTGGCCGGCGATATGCGCCAGCAAGGCACGGTAACGATCGAGGCCACTGACGCCGTTCAAGTCGTCATAAATATCGGGAACACGAATGCCGAGCTTGTCGAAATAAGGCTGCGGCTTGCGCGACTCGTCAAAACTTTCGGAGTACGGCACCAGATCCGGCTTTTCCTCGCCCTGCTCCAGCCACATGGCCCACAAATAGAGATCGAGCTTGCGCTCATGATCCGCAAACAATACACCGTGACGTTCACGCTGCAACACCGCCCGGCTATCGGCGGATTGTAACTGAAAAAAGTCGCGCTGCTGCTCGGGGTGGTCACCATGGTTGTGGATACCGTAGTTGATCCAGTTACGCAGGCCCTCAAGCGATAACTGACTAAGCAGGAAGGGAATCTGCTCCAGCAGTCCGGGCATGCCCGGACTGGGAATGGTGTCGTGGAAACCGGGAATGGAGCGTGTAGTGCGCTCCATCATGTCGAACATCAGGTCGACGTAGCGCTGCAACTGTTCCAGGCTACCCAGACGACGAGTGGCCTCGGCAATGGTCTGTAGAAAACCGGGGATGGCACAGCCGTTGGGCGTGCGTGACATCTTCCACACCGCCTGCGAAATCAGTGGCAGGGCCTCTGCGCCCACTTGCCTGGCAACCCGAGGCATATTCTCCAGGTACGTCAGCACCGGCTCGAAGCCGCGACCGATCATGCACACCCGGGAGGCGCCGGCGAGGTAGTCGTCGATGCCCTTGGGCGACAGCAGGGCTGCGGCTTCGGTCATGCAGTCGGCGAACACGTCATCGAGCTGCGGAAAACTACAAGTCAGGTGTTCGCGGTAGGTTTTTAAGGCTTCAGGCTGGAGAACGAAAGTTTGAGGAGTGGTTATTTCCATGGGTCTGTCCTGTGGATATCACCTGCTGTTTTTTATGCCGCTGATCAAACCAACCCGGTATGTTTCGTCGCTCATTTGACCAGCCAGCTCAAGAACCTAAAGTTTTCAGTGATCTCTCGTCCCTCAAACCTCAAACACCGCATCGATGGCGTGATCCAGGGTACTGCGAATATCGGCGTCATCGGTAACCGGACGCACCAAGGCCATACGGCAGGCATCACGCACGGCGACACCGCCCTTGATCAGACTGGCTGCGTAAACCAACAAGCGGGTGGAAATACCCTCGTCGAGACCATGACCCTTGAGCTTGCGGGCGGTCATTCCCACCTGCACCAACTTGCCGGCCACGGCCTTGTCGATACCCGTTTCTTTAACCAGAATATCGGCTTCCAACCCAGCGCCGGCATAGTCGAAGTCCAACGCCACAAAGCGCTGTTTGGTGGACTGCTTGAGATCCTTCATCAGACTCTGATAGCCGGGATTGTAGGAAATCACCAACTGAAAATCGGGATGCGCCTCGACCCGTTCGCCCTTCTTGTCCAGCGGCAGGGTACGGCGGTGGTCGGTGAGAGGATGGATCACCACCATCGTGTCCTGGCGTGCCTCGACAATTTCATCGAGATAGCAAATAGCACCGATGCGCGCAGCCACGGTCAACGGGCCGTCCAACCAGCGGGTACCGCCGGCATCCAGCAGATAACGGCCAACCAAGTCAGAGGCGGTTATGTCTTCGTTGCAGGCCACGGTGATCAGCGGTTTACCCAGTTTCCAGGCCATGTGTTCGATGAAACGCGATTTGCCACAGCCCGTCGGCCCTTTGACCATCATCGGCAGGCGTGACGCATAGGCCGCCGTGTAGAGGTCGATTTCATTGCCCTGCGGTGCGTAGAAGGGCTCACTCTCAATTTTATAGTGTTCGGAATCCATGTTAGTTCTACTCTGTTATATTTAACTTGCTGAGTAAACATTCCCGCCCTAAGGGGTAGGGTATTGGGAGAAATTCATCCGCTATGCATTGTTCAACGCTTGTTCGCAGCAAGCTGTGGGGAATTAACCTCCCAGAGATTAAAACAGAAAACATCATGCGCAC
>JALTPW010000470.1:0-5066 GCA_026999335.1 Chromatiales bacterium | reverse complement strand
CATGCGCACGACACGGATATCCAATGCCTCTGCGCACTCCACGCCCCTGTGGTGAATAGTTCTACGTCGCTGCAGGCCGGGATTGTTGCGCTGGACACGTTTTGGCGTTGGCGCTGAACACGCTGGCTAAGCTGATAATGGCGGGGTTTCCCATTGTGTATCACTGGTACGTGCTACACAGTCAGGCAAGCACCTGTCACTGGTGGTGCAGGCTTTCTAGCAGTTTCTGTTGGAAGAGGCCAAGACCCTGCTGCACCTGGTTCCGCCGGGACATCCGTTGTGAAGGAAGAATGACCGGTTCCGGACGTTCCATCATGCAAGCCGCTTGATGGAACGGCTAGGCTCAGTGCAGATCACAGTGCTCTGGGTTTCGGGAGATGGTGGCATACACCGTGTCATACAGTTTTTCCTTGCCGCGTCGGCTGCATTCCACATATACCAGATCCAGTACTTCGCGGCCTTCATCGGCCTCTTTGCCGGCCCCCATTAGGGCTTGGCAAACACTGCGGCGGACAAATCGAACCAGCGCCTTTTCTGACATGTTTGGCAGGGCGTGTTCCAGTCTGTCGATCTTCATGGTTTTTTCTCCTTGCTCATCCGTTGTTGCGTTATTGTGTTTATCGTCCTGTAGTAAAAAACTTCCACCACAAATCATGTTGCAATTTACGTCTACAGCCCGCTTTGCAAACTCTGGCAACGATATGCTTGCCAGGTCTGCCGCAAGGGAGAATAATCAACCGCGATACTCGACCAAACAAGTCGGATTATCGCCCACGCGAAAGAAAAGGAGAGTCACCATGTGTAAAACCACCCTGATCGGCGCTGTACTGGCAGCCGCCCTGTTTTCCGCCAGTAGTCTGGCTTGCGACGCCATGGGGCCCGGCGCTCACATGGGTCAACTGATGTCCGTCGACCCGGCCAACAACAGCTTTACCATCCGTGACGCGCAGTCCGGCGGCCCTATCACCTTCAGTGCCGATGCCGATATTCTCAAGGCCTTAAAAAACCACAGTGGCAGCGTGAAAGTGGACTATGAAGAAAACGACAAGGGCAACAAGGCGGTCGACGTGTCTTTTTAACCTTCAGTACTAGTCATCGCTAAACTTGCCGGCAGACAAGCCGAAGAAGGGCGGGTCAACCGCCCTTTTTTGTGCCGGCCGTTTTTTTCGGGTTATTGACCGTTGTATTTGATGCAGCGATTAAGCGCCAGGTAACATGCAGGTCAGTGCCGTCCTGTTAACAAAATCCTACCGTGCAGATCTGAATTTTGGCCGTCTCTCCCGTCATGCCGGATTTGTTCCGATATAACGATATAAAGTTAGCAAGCTAGCAATATACAGTATAAGCAACCCAGTAAGAATAGCCAGACCATGAACTTGATTTCCACCCTGCAACGCTGGTTTCCATCGCAGAGCGACCTCAGCGGCAAAAGCATTCTGCTCTCCGCCGCGGCCGCTCTGGTCTCTGTCATTCTTGTCGGCATGGCCAGCCAGCAAATGCTTCAGGGCATCACCGGGCCCTTCCTGCTCGCATCCATGGGCGCCTCCTCGGTGCTATTGTTCGTTGTTCCCTCCAGCCCCATGTCACGTCCGTGGTCCTTCGTCGGCGGACACCTGATCGCTGGTCTGATCGGCGTCACCAGCGCGCAACTGATTCCCGACATCGCTGCGGCCGCTGCCGTGGCTGCAGGTGGCGCCATCCTCGCCATGCACCTGCTGCGCTGTATGCATCCGCCCGGTAGCGCCACCGCCCTGCTGGCGGTGGTGGGCGGTGACACGGTGCAAAACCTCGGCTACCAGTACCTACTCTCACCGGTAGCCATCAATGTTGCCATCATGTTGGGGTGCGCCTTGCTTTACTGGCGTCTCAGTCAGCGCATACATCAGGGTGCCAACCGTCGGGCGCTGACGGCGGGGCTGAAACGCAGCGAGGAAAAATGGCTCAGCAACAGCCCAACCTTCAGCGACGAAGACCTGAATCGCGCAATGGCGGAAATGGATACATTTCTGGATATCAGCCGCAAGGATCTGAAAGAAATCTACAGCCGTGCGCAACAGCACGCGCATAACCGCCAACTGGGTAGCCTGCGCTGCGCTGAGGTCATGAGCCAGCCGGTAATCTCGGTGGAATTCGGCAGTGAGCTGGAAGAGGTCTGGAATCTACTGGAAAAATACGCCATCCGTGGTCTGCCGGTGATTGATCGTGCTCAGCATGTGATCGGCATTGTCACCGTCAGTGATTTCATTCGCCACGCCGAACCGTTGCCGCAAAAAACTCTGGCGGAGCGTCTGAGCCACTTGTGTCACCGTACCACGCGCCTGGAATCGGACAAGCCGGAGGTGGCGGGACAGATCATGACCCACCCAGTACTCACCGCCAACGAGAATCAGCCCCTATCCGAGGTGGTTCACCAATTCACTGTCAACCATATCCATCACATACCGGTAGTCGACCTGAAACAGAAGCTGGTGGGTATGCTCACCCGTGAAGACGTAATGGCCGCCTGTGACTGCCCGACGGACAAGGCAGTGCATGACCTTGAGCACTGAAGCACTGAAGCACTGACCGACCAAGCATACCTCGGCTTGTCACTTTACTGGCGTAATATTCATCTGCCGCTAATAAAATCTTTATTCAATCTTGATCTTTTGCTCGGCAGACTATTCATCAGGCTCTGTTGCAACAATTTCGTGATCAGATAAAACCCAGGGGGTTGTCACAAAAAAGATGACGCAGGGTGGTTCGATGCATCCTGCAGATATGACTACAGTGGTTGATCTGATTGTGGCGAGGGTTTTATATCCTCCAACTTATAACCAAAGCCGCGCACTGTCTTGATGAGTGAGGAGGAAAATCCTTCATCCATTTTCTTTCTGAGATTACGGATATGAACCTCCACCACATTGGTCAATGGGTCGGTGTTGTAGCCCCACACTTGGTCAAGGATTTTGCTGCGGCTGAACACACGCCCCGGGGCATTCATAAAATACTCCAGCAGCGCATGCTCCTTGGGCGTCAGTTCGATAAGCCGGCCTGCACGATGTATCTCTCGAGTCTCTCGATTGAGCGTCAAATCGGATACCTGCAGCACTGTAGACTGTTCTTTATAACCATGACTACGGCGCAGCAGCGCCTGGATACGGGCGATCAGCTCGTCAAAGGCAAAGGGCTTGGTGAGGTAGTCATCCGCCCCTATGTGCAGGCCCTCGATTTTATCCTCCAGGGCATCCATGGCGGTGAGCATCAAAATCGGGGTGCTGATGTCCCGCTGGCGCAGTTGGCGACAGATTTCCTGACCATTGATGTCGGGGAGCATCAGATCCAATATTAGCAAATCATATTCGGCCTGAGCGGCGAGCTGTAAGCCCAGCATTCCGGTGGTGGAAGTTTCAATCAGGTAACCTTCCGCCTCCAACCCTCGCCTGACAAACTGCAAAATTCGCTCATCGTCTTCGATAATCAATATCGCCATTATTCAGATCCTTACAGAGATTCACATCTCGGCTGTATCCGCAGCCAGGGGTTCAGATGATAATACCGGCAGGGTAATGGTTACATGGGTTTGCCGGCCAGGCGTGCTGGCTACGCCAATTGTACCCTGATGTGCCTCGATAATTGATTTGGCCAGCGGCAGCCCCAGCCCGCTACCAGAAGGAACGCCATCGCGGGCCTGTTTTCCCCGATAAAAACGTTTAAACACCTCACTCAGCTCTGCGGCAGGGATTCCCATGCCTTGATCGCAGACAGTCACCGTAGCGTGATTTTCATCGGCTTGCAGGATGATGGTGATTTTACCTCCAGGATCGGAATAGCGGCAGGCATTGTCAATCAGGATGAGTAACACCTGTTGCAATCGCCGTCGGTCACCCGATATGTTGATGTCCTGCTCTGGCAATTGCAGGCTCAATTGCAGTTTTTGTTGGCGAGCCAGTGCCTGGGTACCTTCACAGACATCATTGATCAAGTTATTCAGCACCAGATGGGAGAGATCGAAACGGAGATTGGCGGATTCGGAACGAGCCATGAACAGCAAATCCTCCACCAATTTTCCCAGTTGGTTGCTAAGCGCTACAATCCGCGTGAGGGCTTCCCGATACTCTCCCGGCGCTTTATCCTTGCCCCGTGCTGTCACCTCGGCTTCGCCTCGAATTGCGGTCAGCGGGGTGCGTAACTCATGGCTGATGTCAGCTAAGAAACGCAGTCGGCCCTCGTCGATGTGTTGTAGTTTTTCGTTGGCGTTTTGAAGTTCACGGGTGCGGGTATCGACCATGTTTTCCAATTCCGTCTGAGCGAACAGCAGATGCTGTCGTTGCTGAGCCAATTGCTGGGTCATGTCATTGAAGTTTTTTGCCAAGTAGGTGAATTCGTTGCGTCCGGGCAGTTCAATACGGTGTGTCAGATCATCCTTGGCCACCTGACGCACCCCCTTTACCAGCCGATCCAGTGGAGTGCTGAGATTGCGTAACAACCAGATGGCCATAGCCAGTGCCAGACAGAAAGCGATGATGGCGGTTACTGCCGCCATCCATTTAAGATCACTCAGTAAGTGTTGGGCCTGACGCTGGGCGTTTTCCAGTTCTTCGCGCTCCTCCGCAATCCCTTTATCGATAATGGGTTTAAACTGCTGGTCAATGGTTTGCTCCAATACCGTTTCCAGTATCTTTTGTGCTGGTTCTTCCGCGCCACGGCGTTGTAAAAACATGATGCGTTCAAATGCCCAGATCCCCTCACTAAGGATTTTTTCGATCTCTTTGATCTGCTCAAGCTCCTCTTTTTCATTTGCCAGCTCCTGCTCATCCACTTGATGTATTTCGGCATTGGTGGCAATCCGTAGCTGGTTGAGTGATTGCTGGAGTTTTTGGTAAGAGAGTTCCGCCTGTTCCACGCTGGCATCGCCATCAAGCACAACGATATCCACCAGCTCTTTGAAGTGGCGATAGGCATCGTGGGAGAGTTGAACATAGGCCTGGGAGGTATCATAGGCCAGCTGGCTGCGCTGAGAATAGTATCCTGCCCGGTGAGTACCCCAATACAGGGTGGCAGCCAGCAGTAGTATAATACTTAAC
>JALTPW010000469.1 GCA_026999335.1 Chromatiales bacterium | reverse complement strand
TGACAGTGCGGCTTAACCACTTTTGCAAACCACAGGTCCAGCACGTAGTGCAGGTAGATGTTCGCCAGCATCGGCGAGATCACGCCCCCTTGCGGGGTACCGGTGTGAGGGTGGAATACCGTACCGTCAGTTTCCAGTATCCCGGCTTTGAGCCAGGTGTCGATCAGTCCGAGAAACGGTTTGTCGTCGATCCGTTCGCGCAGCATCCGCAATAGCCAGTCATGGTCTATGGTGTCGAAGAAGCCTTTTATGTCGGCTTCAACAACGTAACCGTGACGGCCAAACTGAAGCTCGTAGGTGAGGTCTTTGACCGCATCTTTCGCGCCCATCTTTTGCCGGTAGGCATAGCTGACAGGTTGGAAGTCTACATCAAAGATCGCTTCGAGCAGCAGTCGTACGGCACCTTGCAGTAACCGATCTTCGACAACTGGAATGCCCAATGGGCGTTCTTTGCCGTTTCCCTTGGGGATGTACTTTCGCCGAACCAGCCGACTTCGGTATTCTCCCCGTTTCAGACGCTCTACAAGTTGCCTGATGTTGGTGTCCAGATGTTTCCCATACTGGGCCACCGTCTCCTTGTCCACGCCCGCCGCACCCCGTTTGTTGAGCTTTCGCCAAGCGGTGTGCAGCAGCGCTTCGTTCAGACAGCCGTAGAGATTTTGGAATCGGTGAGCGCTCAATGTGCTCGCCTTGGTGGATAGTGCCCGCAAGAAGGTTGGCTCGGCGTGATCCGGCCCTGCATTGTCCGGCGCGAGTTGCCTTTGCGAACTGCGTATGTCTGTCACTCCCTTCCCCATGTGATCGGCCCTACCGTCTCCGAGTACTATGAAGTGATCCGACTTCCCGATGGCCTTCAGGCAGCATTCCCGTTTCTGGCGGTTCTGTATGCCTTACCCTTCCCTTGGAGCCAATGGGATCTCCCGCGTTCATGACGCATCTCTTGTTACATGCCGTAGCTTGAGAACTCCGCCGGTTCTCCACAGACTCACCAATGCGTCTGCTTTGTGTTGGCTTCACGGACGTTACAACGCTGGCCAACCGGAACTGTTCATTTCGAAGCGATACCATCTCTAAGGTCCTACGTGACCAAACGGCCTATAACATTCTCTGTGTACGCTTCACCTCTCTTGTTCACGTATGC
>JALTPW010000468.1 GCA_026999335.1 Chromatiales bacterium | reverse complement strand
GGCCACCAGACCCTTAAAATCGGCCAGCGAGACGCGTCCGGCGATAATATCGCTCATGTGCACGTCCAGCGCCGCAAAACCGGCGCGGTCGAAGGCAGCCGCCATCTCCAACTGGCCGTTGACACCCTGCTCGCGCAGGATGGCCATGCGTGGTCGCACGCCTCTGTTGATAAAGGGTGCAGCAACGTCGTCCTGTGGGTCGAAGCTCAGGTGGGCATTGAGGCCGGGATCGGCCTTGTCGAGGCGCGCGGCCTGTTCCTGCCCGGCGCAGTCAGGGTTGTCGCGCAGACGCTGCATGTGGAAGGTGGTCTCGGACCAGGCCTCGCGGAAGATGGCGCGGTCGGCGGCCAATACCTCGCGACCATCGAAGTGGAAACGGATGCGGTCATCGTCGCTGAGGGTACCGATGACGTGGCTGTGACGCCCCAGCCCGGCTTCGCGCAGCCAGCCCAGCACTTCGTCCACATCGCGGTGGCGCACCTGGATCACGGCGCCCAGCTCTTCACTGAAGAGGCTGGCGACGGGATCATCGCCGAGGTCGTCGAGCAATACGCTGAGACCACAGCCACCGGCGAAGGCCATTTCACACAGGGTGGCGAACAGGCCACCGTCGGAACGGTCGTGGTAGGCCTGAATCAGGCCCTGTGCGTTGAGTTGCTGGATCACCGCAAAAAAAGCCTTCAGTGCCTGCGGATCATCGAGATCCGCCGGATGATGCCCCATCTGTTTGTAGACCTGCGCCAGCGCCGAGCCGGCGAGGCGGTTGGCGCCCTTGCCGAGATCGATGAGAATGAGGTCGTCGCCAAAATCGTTGCGCAGCTGCGGGGTCAGGGTATCGCGCACATCGCTGACCGGAGCGAAGGCCGTGATCACCAGCGACAACGGCGCCGTGACTGACCGTTCTTTTTGTTCTTTATCACCACCCCCCTCCTGCCACACGGTCTTCATGGACATGGAATCCTTGCCCACCGGAATGCCGATGCCCAGCGCCGGACACAGTTCCATGCCCACGGCGCGCACGGCGTCGAACAGACCGGCGTCTTCGCCGGGATGGCCGGCGGGGGCCATCCAGTTGGCGGACAGCTTGAGACTACCCAGTTTTTCGATACGTGCTGCGGCGATATTGGTGATGGCCTCGGCTACCGCCATGCGCGCTGAGGCGGCGTGGTGCACCAAGGCAATGGGGGTGCGCTCGCCCATAGCCATGGCCTCGCCGCTATAGCCCTGGTAATCGGTATTGGTCACCGCCACATCGGCTACCGGCACCTGCCACGGGCCAACCATCTGGTCACGCGCCACCAGGCCAGTGACGCTGCGGTCGCCGATGGTGATGAGAAACCCCTTGTCGGCCACCGTGGGCAGACGCAATACACGCAGGGCGGCGTCCATCAGATCGATGCCGGCGGTATCGAAGTCGGGCTTGTGAAAACTCTTGTGCTGCACATCGCGCAGCATTTTTGGTGGTTTGCCGAGCAAGACCTCCATGGACATGTCAATGGGGACATCGCCGGGCGAACCGTCAAACAGGCCGTCGCCGAGGATCAATTGCTCCTCTTCGGTGGCCTCGCCGATCACCGCGAAAGGACAGCGCTCGCGCTCGCAAATGGCCTCGAACTCGGCCAGGCGCTCGGGGGCCACGGCCAGCACATAGCGTTCCTGTGACTCGTTGCACCAGATTTCCATGGGCGACATGCCGGGGTCGTCACAGGGAATGGCGCGTAACTCGAAACGGGCGCCGCGGCCACAGTCGTGGACGATCTCGGGCATGGCGTTGGACAGCCCGCCCGCACCCACATCGTGAATGGAAATGACCGGGCTGTTTTCGCCCAGCGCGCAGCAACGGTCGATGACCTCCTGCGCACGGCGTTCCATTTCCGGGTTGCCGCGCTGCACCGAGGCGTAATCGAGGTCTTCGTGGCTGTCGCCAGTGGCCATGCTGGAGGCGGCGCCGCCACCGAGACCGATGAGCATGGCCGGGCCGCCCAGCACGATGAGCGGCGAGCCGGGCGGGATAATGTCCTTTTCGACGTGCCCGGCGCGGATGTTGCCCAGACCGCCGGCGAGCATGATGGGCTTGTGATAACCGCGCACCTCTGCGCCATCCGGCCCCGCGACCTTTTCCTCGAAACTGCGGAAATAACCACAAATGTTGGGCCGGCCGAATTCATTATTGAAGGCGGCGGCGCCGATGGGGCCTTCGAGCATGATATCCAGCGCGGAGACAATGCGTTCGGGACGACCGTGGTCCGTTTCCCAGGGCCGTGGTGCATCCGGCAAATTCAGGTTAGACACGGAAAAACCACACAGTCCGGCCTTGGGTTTGGAGCCGCGCCCGGTGGCGCCCTCGTCGCGGATCTCACCTCCGGAGCCGGTGGCGGCGCCGGGGAAGGGTGAGATGGCCGTGGGGTGATTGTGCGTCTCCACCTTCATCAGGATGTGCACGTCTTCGGCGTGATAAACATACTCGCCGCTGCTGGCATCCGGCAAAAAACGCTGGCCGGCATGGCCTTCCATCACTGCGGCATTGTCCTTGTAGGCGGACAGGGTGCTCTCGGGATGCCGTTGCTCGGTATTGCGGATCATGGCGAACAGGGACTTGTCCTGCGTCTGGCCATCGATGATCCAGTCGGCATTGAAGATCTTGTGGCGGCAGTGCTCGGAATTGGCCTGCGCGAACATCATTAATTCGACGTCGGTGGGGTTGCGCCCCAGCGCGGTGAAGTTCTCCAGCAGATAGTCGATCTCGTCCTCGGCCAGGGCCAGGCCCAGCTCGCGATTGGCCTGCTCCAGCGCTATGCGGCCCTTGCCGCTCCCTGCGCAGAGTACGTCCACGCTGCGTAGCGGCGCGGGTTCGGCCTGCCGGAACAGGTCTTCGGCCTCGTCGAGGCTGTCCAGCACGCGCTCGGTCATACGGTCGTGGATCAGCGGGCGCAGGCTGGCCAGCTCGTGATCCGTCAGGGGTGCGCCATCGGCGCTCAGAAAGGTAAAGATCACACCACGCTCGATGCGGCGCACCCCGCCAAGGCCACAGTTATGGGCGATATCCGTGGCCTTGGATGACCAGGGAGAAATAGTGCCGAGGCGCGGCACCACCAGCAGGGTCTGCCCGTCGCCGGCCGCCTCGCCCGGCCCCTCGTTCACCGGGCCGTAACACAGCAACTGCTCCAGCACGCGCCGGCCATCGGCGTCGAGGGTACATTCCAGATCGATGAAGTGAATAAATTCGGCAGAAACCGTCGCCAGACGGGCAAGCTTCTGTCGCGCATTGGCCAGTAGTTTATGGACACGAAACGGGGAGAGAGCGGCGGCGCCACGGAGCTGAAGCATAGGTCTTTCCAATGTGGTTCGGGACGGCTTACAGGAAAACAGCCGGCATCTGCCGGGGTGCCCGAAAAAGGGGGCAATGATACTGTATTCGCGCTGTTTTTGCCCGGCCCAAAATACCAATCCCCCCATCCTGTAATGCGATGAGGGGATGATTTTCCCACGGATACGAGCAACCGATTATTCTTACATCCGATGACTATATATTATGTCGTGTTCAGGAAGCATCGTGCGCATGGCGCACGCTACGGGCTGGTGTAGCCAGGTAGGGTGGGCAGGTTTTTCATGCCCACGCGGAATATTCTTAACTTCGGATCAAACCTTGAACTGCCGCACCATGCCGGACAGCTGCTCTGACAGCTGGGTGAGTTCATTACCGGCCGAGGCGGTCTGTTGCGCGCCAGCGGCGGTCTGCTCGGTGATCTCGCTGATGGCCACGACGGATTTATTGATCTCCTCGGCGACGGCATTCTGCTCCTCGGCGGCACTGGCAATCTGCACGTTCATCTGATTGATGACCGCCACCGCCTCGGAAATCGCATCCAACGCGTCCCCCGCCGTGGCCGCCTGTTGCACACTCTCATCGGCACGCGCACTGCCATCCGCCATGACCTGCACCGCCTCGCGGGCACCGCCCTGCAGGCGCTCGATCATGGAACGAATCTCCGCAGTGGACTCCTGGGTACGCGAGGCCAAAGTACGCACCTCATCGGCCACCACGGCAAAACCACGCCCCTGTTCACCCGCGCGGGCCGCCTCGATGGCGGCGTTGAGGGCCAGCAGGTTGGTCTGTTCGGCAATACCGCGAATCACATCCAGCACTCCCCCAATCGATTCACTATCGCTCTCCAGGCGATTGATCACCTCGCCGGCATGGCGCACTGCCTGTGCCAGGCTGCCGATGACATCGATGGTCTTGCCCACCACCTGTCGTCCATCATTGGCCGCGGCATCGGCATTCCGCGCCGCCTCTGCAGCCGCACTCGTATTGCTGGCGACTTCGTGACCGCTGGCTGCCATTTCGTTCACGGCGGTCACCACATCATCGGTGCGCTGCTGTTGCTGCTCGACACCCCGGCCGGTTTCCTCGGTCACCGCTGTCAGTCGTTCCGCCGACACATTCAGCCTTTCGGTATAACCCGCCATTTCGCGAATAATACCGTGCACCAGACCGGCGAATTTATTGAAACCCTGGGCCAACTGACTGATTTCATCGCCGCCGCCCGCATCCAGCCGGCGGGTGAGATCACCCTCGCCATCGACGATATCCTTTAATGCCTGCAGGGTCTGGTTCAACGGTTTCACCACCGTGGACACGATCAGCCACATGATCAATGCACCCAGCAGCAGGCCGATCAACAACAGTGTTGCGACCAGGGTATGGGTGGCATCCACCTGCTCCACCAGACCGTGAAACGTCACCTGCGCCAGTTCATCCAGATCGACCACCAGAGCCTCGACCTTGTTGCTAATGGCCTCTAACAGAGGCCCGACTTCGGTGCGGATCAAGTGGGCATCGGTGCGCCAGGCATCACCGCCGTGAATGGCGATCAACTGATCCAGGTGGGTGATAAAACGCGCTTTCAGCGGCAGGAACTGTTCCAGAGCATCGAGCTGATCCAGCGTCAGCAGGTCTTCCGCGGCCTGCAGACGCACCAACCCGGCATCCACACTGCTGAGATAGAGATCGATTTCCTGTAACGCGGCCGCCTGCCGAAAGGCCAGATAGGCGCGCAGGCCATTCATCACATTAGCCCAGGCATAGCGAACCCCCTCGATATCCATCAACAACTGGCGGCGCTCGACCGAGGCCTCTTCTTCCCCTTCGGTCTGAATCATGCCGCTGAGCAGTTGCAGCAATTGCTGGCTGAGTGGATTGATGTGCTCAGCGGCATAGGCGAGCGCAGGAATATTCTTGGCGGGCTGTTCCGCCAGCTCGATCATGCGTTCCTGATAGACTTTGTAACGTGCAATATCCCCCGCAATATCCGCAACATGGGGCGAGATATCCGCACTGGCCGACACCAGTGGCAGCGCCTTCAACTCATCCAGGATCAAGTCGATACGTTGCAAATTTGTCGCATAGACTTGCCGGTGAGACGCCTCATGGCTCAGCAAATAAAAGCCTAAGGCACTGTTGGCCTTGTCCAGGCGGTGTTCCAGCTCGCCCGCCTTCAGCACCGCCGGTTGGATATCTTCGGCAATGGTGGCGACACTCTTTTGGGTGTTGGAAAGGCTGACCAGCGCACTGCCTGCAATGATGGCAATAATCAGCTGCATCAGGCCCAGGCCGGCAATGATCTTTGCGCGGATCGAAAGGTTGTTGAGTAATTTCACGGCGAGTTCCATTCTGGCAAAAGTCCATGGAGTATTCGCCACGGACATCGGCAGACCCGGCAGGAACTTTAGAGGGAAAGCTGTAAGGAAAGGAGACTGTTAGTGGCCGTGCAGAGCGATGCGACGGGAAAGAAGTAAGAAAAAAAGAAAAATGAGAAAGAACGAGAAAAAACAAAAAAACGGGGAAGGACATGGCGCCTTCCTCCATCTCGGTTCAGGTGACGATCAGGAAAGATCCACGCCCAAACGCCGGGCCACTTCCTCGTAGGCCTCGACCACACCGCCCAGTCCCTGGCGGAAACGATCCTTGTCCAGTTTTTTACGGGTTTCCGCGTCCCACAGACGGCAGCCGTCGGGGGTGAATTCATCGCCGAGCAGGATCTCGCCCTTGTAGCGACCGAACTCCAGTTTGTAATCCACCAGCAACAGGCCGACATCGGCAAACAATTGGGTGAGGGTGTCGTTGACCTTAAAAGTCAGTTCCTTCATTTTCTCCACCGCCTCGCCATCGGCCCAGCCGAAGGAACGGATGTGGAATTCGTTGATCATCGGATCGTGCAGTTCGTCATTCTTGAGAAAGAATTCAAAGGTGGGGGGATTGAGATTGATACCCTCTTCCACGCCCAGACGCTTGCAGATACTGCCGGCGGCGATGTTGCGCACCACACACTCGATGGGAAACATATCCAGCTTTTTCACCCGCGATTCTTCCGCCGAGATCACGCCTGCGTGATGGGTCGGCACACCCGCCTCTTCCAGCTTCTGCATAATAAAAGCGCTGAACTTGTTGTTGATCTCACCCTTACGCTCGAGCTGCTCGATCTTTTCCCCGTCGAAGGCGGAGGTATCATTGCGATAGTGCAGGATCAGGTGATCCGGGTCATCGGTGAGATAGACGGATTTTGCCTTGCCGGCGTAGAGTTCTCCGCGTTTTTCCATGCTTGCTTCTCGTATTTACTTTGAAATTTTTACTAAAAAATCACCTGCAGGAGCGGCTTCAGCCATTGTCCGTTGCGCCGTAGAGAGTCCCCCAGGATTCAAACCTCGCGCCAATCCAGGCCTGCATCCTGATCGGCGACGGCCACCCAGTCGCTTGCACAGCCCAACGCGGCAGCCAGCGCGGCGCGGGCCAGCGCGGGCGTATTGTGCTTTTCGCTCAAATGCGCGGCCACCACCTGTTTCAACCGGCCCGTCTCCAGTCTGCGCAGCAGGGCTTCCGCCTGCGCATTGCTCAAATGTCCCTGAGCACCTGCGACCCGGCGTTTCAGCGAGGCTGGATAATTGCCGTTGTCCAGCAGTATCTTGTCGTGATTACACTCCAGCATCAGGGCATCGCAACCGCTGAGCTGTTCGGCAATGTGTGCAGTGGCGCAACCCACATCCGTAAGAATGCCCAGCCGCCGCTCGCCATCGCTGAAGGCGAACTGGCACGGCTCGCGGGCATCGTGCGGCACCGGAAAGGGCTGCACCTGCAAATCACCGAGGGCAAACGCCTGATGGCTGTTGAAACGATGCACCTCGGCCACCTTTCCCAGCCTGTCCAGCGCCAGGGTGCCGGCCGTGGCCCACACCGCCAGCCCGTATTTGCGCGCCAGTGCGCCCACCCCATTGATGTGATCGCCGTGTTCGTGGGTCACCACGATGGCGCTCAACTCATCGCCGGATCTGCCCAGCCGGGCCAGGCGCCGCTCGGTCTCGCGCACGGAAAACCCGCAGTCCAGCAATATGCAGGTGCCGGCGTGTTCCACCAACGTCGCATTGCCACGGCTACCGCTGCCAAGAGAGGCAAATCGCACGGACGAAGGCCGTTAAATCAGCGTAACTGGCTCTGGATCTGGGTCAGCAGATGCCTTGCCGGGCCGGAATTGTCCGGATTGCCCGCAGAATCGAGCACCCTGATCAGGGTGGCCTGATCCGCCTCGGTTATCTTCAGGGTATAGGCCAGACGCACCGTGGCGCTTTCCGGCTTGCCATATTTGACTTCTTCTTCCGTTTTGCCGGAGGCAAGCTCGGTATAGATTGCATAAACCCGGTTGGCGCGATCACGGTCTTCAATAATGTAACCGAGGTTGTCGAGGGCAATACCGGCGCGCCGCCACACCGCCTCCCAGGGAGCGTCAATGCGCAGGCGGATATTACCGTCCCCGTCCCGGTCAATCTCGCTGTCCAGTGCTTTCAGTGGCATCGCCTGACCCACGTCCTCGTTGCCCAGATAACGGGCCAACCGATAAAGCATTTCGGCGGCACGCTCCTCGTCCGGGCTGCGCAATTCCCACCCACCATCGGTTGTGCGTTCACGCAGGGCTTCACTTATGTAGACCTCGGTGCTACCGGGCACCTGGCCCGGTTCGATACGCAGGCGCAGGCGCTCAGCCAGGGCCGGTTTGCCATCCGTGCCCGTCTCGAGCGGCTTCCAATCCGTTTCAATCAGGGCGATGCCCGGCTGATCCACGGCGATGCGATAGCCATGCTGGCTGAGAAATCTGCGCGCCAGCGGCCACAACTGTTCCGGCTCCACCTCCACCATCAGCCAGCGGTGACGGCCATCGCGCACGATACGCACGTCCTTCTGTGGCGGTAAGACACGCTGGGCGATACGCGCCAGCTCAGGCGCGTGGGTCACACAATCCGTAGCGGTCTTTGCCGGCGTCACTTCCGGCACCCGCAGCGGCGCCCTGCCCTGCGGCTTGACCAGATCCGGTGGCACTTCCAACGGCGGCAATTCGTTGACCCCGGTCGTCGCTGGCTTGTTGGACAACCAGCCGCACGCGCTCAACAAAAACAGAACACACAACATGAACAAGACACGCAGAGGGGTTTTGGCCGCGCGAGAAAAAGGGGTTACCTGCATAGGATTTTCCGGCTTTAAGAAATGACGCCCGCCTGCTGCATGGCTTCACGCAGCGGGCCACGGCAGGATTCGGACAGGGGGGTCAGCGGCAGACGAATGCCGTCGGCAATCAAGCCCATTTCGCACAGGGCCCACTTGACGGGAATGGGATTGGCCTCCAAAAACAGCGTCTGGTTCAGCGGCATGAGACGCTGATTGATCCGTTCGGCCTCGGCACGATCACCCCTCAGGGCGGCAGCGCACATGGCGTGCATGTCGCGTGGGGCGACATTGGCAGTGACGGAGATATTACCCCTGGCGCCGGCCAGGATCAGCGCCATGGCGGTGGCGTCATCACCACTGTATACCGTGAGCCGCTCACCGCAACGCTGCATGATCTCTTGCCCGCGCGCCAGATCACCGGTCGCTTCCTTGATGCCGACGATATTGGGAATGTCGGCCAGGCGCTCGACCGTCTCGGGCAACATGTCCACGGCGGTACGGCCTGGCACGTTGTAGAGAATCTGCGGAATCGACACCGCCTCGGCCACGGCGCGGAAGTGCCGGTACAGGCCTTCCTGGGTGGGCTTGTTGTAATACGGTGTCACCAGCAGGCAGGCATCGGCACCGGCATGCAGGGCACAACGGGTCAGATCGATGGCCTCGCGGGTGGAATTAGAGCCCGTGCCGGCAATCACCGGAATACGCCCGGCGGCACGTTCCACCACATGACGCACCACGTCGCAATGCTCTTTTTCATCGAACGTGGAGGACTCCCCGGTGGTGCCCATGGCGATAATGGCATCGGTGCCATTCTCCACGTGGAGTTCGACCAGTGCGTCCAGCGCCTCGTTGTCCACCGCGCCATCGGAACGCATGGGGGTGACAAGGGCGACCATACTGCCGTGAAACATGGAATTTCTCCGTCGTGGGCGTTTTTTGCACCCGGAAATCAAAAGGGTGTCAATGGTACTGAGGGCACTGACCGATGACAAGCAGGGCTCGCGATGAACGGCCGACGCAGGAGCCAGTTGGCGGACGATAATGCTAGAATCCGCGCATTCGTCACCGTAGAGACCCACCATGGAAAACTATCTTGTCATCACCGCCCTCGGCGAAGACCGTCCCGGCATCGTCGGCCAGCTCTCCGAGGCCGTGCTGGACAGCGGCTGCAACATCATCGACAGCCGCATGACCGTGCTCGGCGGCGAATTTGCCGTCATTCTCATGGCCGGTGGCAAATGGAACGAACTGGCCAAGCTGGAAGACACCCTGCCGGGACTGGGTAAACGCCTAGACCTCACCATCATCAACAAACGCACCACCGACAACAGCCCGGCCACCGACCTGATGCCCTATACGGTGGAGGTCATCACCCTCGATCAACCGGGCATTGTCTACCGGCTGTCCAGTTTTTTCGCCAGCCGCAACATCAACATCCAGGAGCTGAACACCATCCGCTACGCCGCCGCCCACACCGGCACGCCGATGTTCGCCCTCAGCCTCACCGCCAACGTCCCGGCCAGCATACACGTCGCCACCCTGCGCGATGAATTTCTCGATTTTTGCGAGGCGCAAAACATGGACGCCACCCTGGAACCCAGCAAACCCTGACGGAGAACAAAACCATGAACAGCGTTGAACTGAACAAAAAAATCCCCGCTTTCACCCTACCCGCCACGGGCGACAAGACCATCAGACTGTCCGACTTGGTCGGCAAGAAGGTCGTACTGTATTTCTATCCCAGGGATAACACCCCCGGCTGCACCCAAGAGGGCCAGGACTTTCGCGACCATTTCGATGCCTTCACAGCCGCCGCTGCGGTCATCCTCGGCGTCTCCCGTGATGGCATCAAGGCCCACGAGAATTTCAAGGCCAAGCAGGCATTTCCCTTCGACCTGCTGTCGGACAAGGAAGAAACCCTGTGCCGGCTATTCGACGTCATCAAGGAAAAGAACCTGTACGGCAAGAAAGTCATGGGTATCGAGCGCAGCACCTTCCTCATCGACGAACAAGGCGTGCTGCGCCAGGAATGGCGCAAGGTAAAGGTGCCGGGGCATGTGGAGGAAGTGCTGGCGGCAGTGAAAGCGCTGTAAACCACTTGACGGGGTAGGAGCGGGCCATGCCCGCGATGGGGTCTACGCCAATATCGGCGGCAAACCGGCGGTAAGAGCAGCCGAAGATACCCTTTTTGTACATATCCGAGGCCGGGTAGAGAAAGCTATCGCGGGCATGGCCCGCTCCTACAACTAAAAAAACATCCACCTCAGGCCGCCGCCGGCTCAGACTCCCCAGCCTTGGGCCAGGCGGTCAGCACGACCTTCACCAGGATCATCAGCGGGATGGCGCAAAGCAAAGCGTCCCGGGACATAAAGTGTTGGCGGCAGTGAAAACGCTGTAAACCACTTGACGGGGTAGGAGCGGGCCATGCCCGCGATGAGGTCTACGCCAATATCGGCGGTTAAGAGCAGCCGAAGATACCCTTTTTGTACATATCCGAGGCCGGGTAGAGAAGGCTATCGCGGGCATGGCCCGCTCCAACTAAAAAAACATCCACCTCAGGCCGCCGCCGGCTCAGACTCCCCAGCCTT
>JALTPW010000467.1 GCA_026999335.1 Chromatiales bacterium | reverse complement strand
CGCCGCCATTTGTGGCACTAGATGGGTGGGTAGCTTCCTTGACTGCATCGGTAGTTTTGTCACTGGAAAAGGCTGTCGAGAAATCGCTGCCACTTGTGATGTCGCCAGCACCTGCAACATCGCCAGCACCTGCAACATCGCCAACACCTGCTCCGTGCCCGCAAGCTGCGACATCCCGCGCGGTTGTAACACCAACATCGTCCTGCCCAAGGGCGAGTTCCGTGGCGACATCGAACTGCTGCTGGGCAATCAGGGCATCGGTGGCGAAGTGAGCGGTGATTACTGTTACGCAGGGGAATGCACCACCCTGGCTGGTGGACGCATCAAGGCTGGCAGCAGCGGTCTGGAGGCCTGCATCACCATCCCTGGCGGTATTGGCGAGGTGTGCGCACCGATCTGATCCGCTGGCGCTGCGGGGGTAATTCCCGCAGCACAAAAAACAGCAAAGGCCGGCAAAAATGCCGGCCTTTTTTTATGTCCAGTAGATTTTCAACCTGAAGCCACGGATTCAGGTTTCAACCCAAAACCAGCTTCACCCCCACCAGCAGGGTAATCACTTCAAAGGTGCGTTTGATCCAGCGATTACCCTGGGTAATCGCTAAGTGGGCGCCGGCGTAGCCGCCCAGCACCGAGCCGAGTAGCAGAGCCGGCAGCCACGACCACTGTGGATCGCCGAGGATACTCAGGGTCACGGCGCCGCTGCCGTTCCAGAAAAGGCCGACAAGCACCAGGGTATGAGCCACTGCACGCTTGTAATCGAGGCCAAACCAGCCCACTAGCCACAGAGTGACGAACAGGCCGGTACCAGAAGTGAGCGAACCGTTGAGCACGCCGATGAGAAACAGCACACCGCCGCCTATGGCGTAACGCCAGGCCTGTTGTGGCATGGGTCGGGATTCCTGGCCCAGACCGGGCTTGAACACCGAGAACAAACCCAGGCCTACGGTGAGCAGGCCGAGGGCGATTTCTGCGTTACGATCCGGCACGAAGAGGATAAAACTGGCGCCAATAATGACACCCGGCAGGCCGAACAGCAGGATAAACAGGGTCAGGCGACCATCCAGGCTTCTCTCGCGCAGATTGCGTATCGTGGCGCCCACGCCCAGCGCCACACTGGCGATCTTATGCGTCGCCAATGCCACG
>JALTPW010000466.1 GCA_026999335.1 Chromatiales bacterium | reverse complement strand
ATCCCATCCAGAGGAAAGCGACGATGACGGTAAAGAGGCCCAGCGGTAACAAAAAACGCATGGTTTATTTCTCCTCCGTCGCCAGTCGGGCGCCACTCGTCGCGGTCTTCACCTTGGTCTCTTTACGGCGACGAGCGGCAATACGGTAACGACGGTCGCTAACGGCCAGCAAGCCGCCCAACGCCATGATGGCGGTGCCGCCCCAGATCCAGCTCACGAAAGGCTTGTAATAGACACGCACACTCCACGCACCGTTGCTCACCGGCTCGCCCAGGGAAACATACAGATCACGGAATAAGCCGGTATCGATAGCGGCCTCGGTCATGGGCATGGTCTGCACCAGATAGGTGCGTTTCTCGGGGAACAGCACGGTGACGGGTTTGCCGTCCTTTGATACCAGGATCTGGCCCCGGCTGGCGTTATAGTTGGGGCCCTCGATCTGGGTCACGCCATCGAAGCGGAAAGTGTAGCCGCCCATAGTGACGGTGTCGCCGATATCCATACGCATGTCCTTCTCGACCTCGTAGGTATTCACCATGGTCACGCCCATAATGAACACACCCATACCGATATGCGCCGCGTGCATGCCCAGATAGGCGCGCGGCAAACCAATAATGCGCCTCAGCAGGCCGGCCTTCGAGTTCGCCCGGGTCGCAGCCATACGCTCGCGGATATTGACCACCGAGCTGGCGAACACCCAGAAAGTCAGGGCAAAACCAAGACTGGCCAGCGCCGACCATTTGCCCATCACGAAGGGCAGGATAAGCGCCATCACCACACTGACGACGCCGGCCCAGCGCAGACGATCAGCAATATCCGGAATCGAGGCCTGCTTCCAGCGCGCCATCGGCCCCACACCCATGAGGAAGATCAGTGGCACCATCAGCGGCAGGAATACGGCATCGAAGTAAGGAGGGCCGACAGAAATCTTGCCCAGATCCAGCGAATCCAGCAGCAGCGGGTACAGGGTGCCCAACAGCACCGCGCCGCAGGCCACCACCAACAGCACATTATTAGTCAGCAGGAAGGTCTCTCGCGACACCAGCTGGAATCGGCCACCCATGCCCACCTTTGGCGCCCGCCAAGCGTAGAGGGCCAGCGAACCGCCGATCACCACCACCAGGAAGCCAAGAATGAATACGC
>JALTPW010000465.1 GCA_026999335.1 Chromatiales bacterium | reverse complement strand
CTAAAAGCTGGTTTGCCGGAGTTGCCGGACGAGAAGCGTCAGCGTTTTGTCGATGAGTTCGAACTCGGTGCTTATGATGCCGGTGTTCTTACCGCTTCACGCGAGATTGCCGAATACTTCGAGGCTGTGGTGGCCACCGGCGGCGCTGCCAAGCTGTCGGCTAACTGGGTGATGGGAGAGCTGACGGGTGCGCTGAATAAAGGCGGCCAGGATATTGCCGACAGTCCCGTCAGCGCGCAGATGCTCGGTGGCATGATCCTGCGCATCAGCGACAATACCATCTCCGGCAAGATCGCCAAGGAAGTATTCGAGGCCATGTGGGCCGGCGAGGGTGATGCCGATACGGTAATCGAGGCCAAGGGTCTGAAGCAGATCACCGATACCGGCGCCATTGAGTCCATCATCGACGAGATCATTGCCGCCAATCCCGGTCAGGTGGAACAGTACCGTGGAGGTAAGGACAAGTTGTTTGGTTTCTTTGTCGGTCAGGTGATGAAGGCCACCCAGGGCAAGGCCAATCCGCAACAGGTCAACGAACTGCTCAAGGCCAAGCTCAACGGTTAACCTCTGTGTGGTAGGAGCGGGCCATGCCCGCGAGATGCTTTTCTCCACAGCAACGATTAACGCGGAGATTGCAGAGGTGCAGAAAAGATGATTGAATGAATTTTTTTTGCACCCTCTGTGTCTCTGCGTTTCATTCCGTATCCAGAAAAAGTCCATCGCGGGCATGGCCCGCTCCTACGACAGTGTCGTTTTTCTATCTCGTTGAAGGCGACAACTCGGTTGCGGCCTAGCGCCTTGTTTGTCTGTGACAGCGGGTTTGACAACGCCTGCTTGGCCAGATGGCCAGCCTCGGCGGAGCCAATCCCGGTCAGGTGGAACAGTATTGCGGTGGTAAGGCCAATCTCAACGGTTAACCTCTGTGTGGTAGGAGCGGGCCATGCCCGCGAGGTGTTTTTCTCCACAGCAACGATTAACGCGGAGATTGCAGAGGTGCAGAAAAGATGATTGAATGAATTTTTTTTGCACCCTCTGTGTCTCTGCGTTTCATTCCGTATCCAGAAAAAGTCCATCGCGGGCATGGCCCGCTCCTACGACAGTGTCGTTTTTCTATCTCGTTGAAGGCGACAACTCGGTTGCGGCC
>JALTPW010000464.1 GCA_026999335.1 Chromatiales bacterium | reverse complement strand
AACCGGGCGTTGACTTTTCGTATACGCTCTTCGTTTGCGGTAATCTGACCATACACGCGGATGGTTTTTTGCATCACCACTGGGCCGGCAATCGAGGTTTCGATTTCCAGGGCTTCAGCGACCGCTGTTTCAATCTTCGTGCGACCCTCAAAGTTATCGTATTGCCAAGTGTGCGTTGATCCATTGTGTCGTGCATTAATCGTGACGATAAATGAATGAGGCTCATAGATGACAGTATCACCGCGTAGCGCATCGCCTTGAGGTTTGAACTTGATTTCATCAATCTTGCCGCCCAGGCGGGTCAGGCGGATGCTGAGATCCACCGCCTCTGGATTCAGTGCCTTGCCGTCTTTCATTGCCCAGGCACGAAACTCGGGTGGTAGCCCGGTTTCAAAAATGGCCAACTCAAGTATGAAGTTGCCATCCCTCAGCAGTCGTCCATGGTGCGGGCCTTTTTCTGGCTCAATTTCTGACGCATGTTCTGGATGAGCTGCGGCCGTTTCGTCGTGGCTGCCTGCGGGCAGCAGGGATTCTGGATTCATCCCATCGCAGGCGGTGAGGGATATTGCCAATAGCAGCGGTATCCAAGTTGCCTGGGTGGATATTTTTATCATCTTATTCATTCGGAGCCTCATGGATTTGACGTTGCTTGCGCGATACTTACGCCCGTCAATCGTTCAATTTCAATAATACTGCGCCGGGCATCAACGCTTGATTCAATCAGTGCGTTGTGTGCGTCTAACAATTCCGCCTGAACGCTGCGTAATTCCAGATAGCTGTAACGTCCAAGGTTATATGCCCGACGGGTTTCGCTGAGAGCCTGTTCAAGTGGAGGAATAATTTCATCCCGTAGTGCATCGATCACATGTAATGCATGTTGTAATTTTTCATACATCACGTAGAGCGTGGTTTCGATGTAGATCTGCATTGCTTTTTCGTGCAGATTTGTTTTTTCCAAATCGGCACTGGCTTCTGCGATACGGCCGGGATTTCGGGCATGTTTGCCAAAAGGAATAGTGATGCCGGTGACAAATGCCATATCGTTACTACTGGCGATATGACGAACGCCCGCGTTCACTTGCCAACTTGCTCTGTTTTGCGCTTGAGCAAGCTGCAACTCGGCTTTTTTTAGCCGCTGATCCGACAGCAGGCGGGCGAATTCAGGGTTTTGTTGTACGCGTGATTTGAGGGTTTCGAACGATGTCAAGTGGGGTCGGCTGATGATGTCCCCCTCGACCCGCGCAAAATCTGGCGTTGTCTCCCCCCATTGAGCGGCCAGACGACGATTTGCGGATAGCAGCTCATGTTCAATGTCTTCGCGTTGCAGTTTTCTGCGGGCTAGTTCAGCGAGTGCCCGGGAGAGTTCAGCTTCAGGGGTTTTTCCCGCTTTTACCCGCTTGCGCACGGTGTCCGTTGTTTCTTCTGCGAGCTGAACCGTTTTATCCGCATTTACCCTGCGCGCCTGGTATGCCAGGCTGACAAGATAACGGCGTGCTGTTTCAGCTGCGGCATCAAGTTGCTTGATGTCGGCCTCAACAGAAAACAGGGATGAACCTGCACGGGCCGCATCGATATGACGTTGTCGGATACCGTGCTCAAGTACCCAGCCAATACTGAGGGTTGTTTGTGCGCTATCCATCCCTCTGTGGGCGCCGGTGCCGAGCACATCCTCCAGCTCAAGGCTCAATTCCGGGCTCGGTGCCCGCCCTGCTTGCATGACCCGCCCTTCCTGTGCCTTGAGTTGATAGTCAAAGGCTCGCAAGTGCGGATTGTGTTCAATGGTTCTGGTAACGGCTTCATGTAGGCTAATTGTGTGTTTGCCGGCCTCTAAGCCGGGGGCGGCACTCACGGTTGTAGTCAGCAATACCAAACAAGATACTGCCGCCCGCTTAGCCGTTTTTCCCGGTATAAGAAAAAAAAACCACATGACAAACTCCTTGCGCACACCCGGCATATGCAGGTGTAGCGGCTTGTTTTGTTTAAAATAAATTGGAGCTATTCAGTTCGTTACGGCGTTATGGTGTTCATCGGGAATCACCTGTCTATATTGTGCGCATGGCGCACACTACACCTGCCCGTAGCGTGTGCCATGCGCACGATGCCTTATCATATAGACGATGCTGCACATCGTCCGAAAAGGATCGAGGTCAAAGAAAGCTCATCAAGGGAATTCCTCTGAGGAGAATTATTCAACGGATTTCAGCTAGCTAAAAAAGCAGGGTGAAATCGATCCGTGCAGCAAACTTGATGCGAATTTGCAGTGGGAATTCTCAGGGGGAGGGGGTTAGTACTGCGGTGGTGCTCGTAAGGGCGGAGAAAGGACATAGTACTCATGGAAGATCAGTTTGTTTTCTCGGCAATGCTGGATCAGCCGTCGTGAAGCGACAAATATTGCCAGGGTAAAAAAGAAAATGATCAAGGCCAGGGTAAAAGGACTATTGTTGGTATTTTTTAATACCCCATCCGGACTGATATCGACTTCGGATATAACACCATTGTGATGGTCGCTGTGGGATGTGTTGTGCGCAAAATGGGCCTTGCTCAAATGGGCGTGATCACCGGCATCATCGATGGCATGGGTGTGACCATGATGTTGCTTGTGATCCAGATTATGGACATGCAACTTCACCCCCTGCACGCATAGCAGCGATAGAGAGAGCAAAAAGCACCACAGCAGTAATGCCCGTTTGTTTGCAAGGTGGAAAAATTCCATACGCTTAAGTTTAAGCAATTAGTCAAGTAAAAAGCAATACCGGCCATTCTCTACTGGGCCATTGATTGAGGGGGGTAAAACTACTGCGTTCCAATCAAGGGTTTAAAACTACCGCCTTCGAAGAGGTGGCTGGAGTTATCCCGATGTTTATTTCAGGGTTGTTGAAGCGTGCAGTGGTGAGTAAGGGTAAGTTGTTTCGGTCGTCTATCAATGCCGCCCCGCTAACAACACATCCGTCATGCCGGGCTCGACCAGGCATCCAGGAAGTTATTGAAACCACTGGATTCCGGGTCAAGCCCGGAATGACGTAGAGAGGTTGTCCAAATTCATGTCTCAAACACCCTCAATCAGGCTGCTCTCCCTGCAAACCGGGCGTTTGAAATACGGCAATAGTCCGTTAACGGGACAGCAGTGGTCGTCTATGTAGGATGCTGGTGAGCGGTAGCGAACCGCATCATTCGCGTGTTGTCAAGTTTTGGGAGCTGCTGATCGCAGATGTCACTGTTCTCGACCGGTGCGGTTCGTGGAACTCACCTGCATCTTGCACGAAGGCTTGGGAATCATGACGGAGCTGGGTGTTAAACGTGAGTCTGGTGATCCGCAGATAGTGCGTTAGGCGCGATAAAAAAATCCTCAACATCTCCACCCGGGGACTTTTTGTGGTGCCAGCCTTGCTTTGGCTCGATTATGTGCGCACAGCGCACACTACATCTGCTTATGGCGTGCACCATGTACAAAAAAATGCCCCCTGGATATGGAAACCGCCTAATGATCGGAAGGCATGGAACCCGGGCATACTTGACTCATGTTGTCCTTGTTCTCCGTGGGTTACGAAGTACTGTCAGTGGGTTCTTGCGATACTGTCGGATAATTTTACACTTTTAGTTCCCTGATCCTTGCTGCCTGATTCTATTGCGTCGCATAAGCTTTTGTTATTTATGGATAATTTTAAAAATTGAAGGTGGTTTGCAGCTGGAGGTTGACATGTCGAATAATTTTACAGTTTGGGCTGCTTGCTGGATTTTCCGGATGTTTTAGGGGGGTGCCGTTTTTGTTGGCGACAAAAGGGTGCTGCATGGTCTACAGAGACGGTACGCTTTGGGAGGTTGCATTGTGTCGTAACTGGTTTAATAGCCGCTGGCACTGACGCACACTCAGCTCGGTACCATAACGGCACTCCAAATGTGCTTTCAGCAGTTTTCCATCCCAACCATTCTGATCATATCCCAGCTCAAAGGGATTTCTTGAAATTTCGCTTTGTAGTTGTTTGAGCTGGTCGTCACGTACCTTTCTGGGGCGTCCTGTTTTCTGTTCATCCTTGAGCCCCTCGATACCATATTCCTGAAAGTAGTGAACCCAGCGCTCTACAGTGCAAGGGTGTTCACCAAACCATGCGGCAACCTGATAGCAGCTACAGCCTTGTGCCACCAATAGCACGCAATGCAAGCGATGCAAAAAACGCGATTCACGATTGCGGGTGGTTTCCGACTTACAGGCGGATATCAGAGCAG
>JALTPW010000463.1 GCA_026999335.1 Chromatiales bacterium | reverse complement strand
GGCCATATCTCCGACCTCGGCGGGCCGACCGCCAACATGTGGCGCCTGAAATGCAAAGATGAAAAGATCGAGGCCACCTGCCGACGGCTTTCCTGTGTTTATCCCGGTATTTGTAAAAACATGGATACCAACCAGATGCCACTGGTGCGCCTCTATCGCCGCGCGCGCAAACTGCCGGGTATCAAAAAAATCTTTATCGCCTCCGGTCTGCGCTACGATCTCGCTGTGGAGACCCCGGAGTACGTCAAAGAGCTGGTCACCCACCACGTCGGCGGTTACCTGAAGATCGCCCCCGAACATACCGAAGGGGGGCCGTTGTCGAAGATGATGAAGCCCGGCATCGGCACCTACGACCGCTTCAAAAAAATGTTCGACAAATATTCGCAGGCGGCGGGCAAGGAACAGTATCTGATTCCCTATTTCATCTCCGCCCATCCAGGCACCACTGACGAAGACATGATGAACCTCGCCCTGTGGCTGAAGGCCAACAGTTTTCGTGCCGACCAGGTGCAGAATTTTCTGCCCTCGCCCATGGCCACCGCCTCGGCCATGTATTATTCGGGCAAAGATCCGCTGCACAAAGTCAGCCGCCGCGCGCCCGACATGCCGGTACCCAAGGGCGCCCGCCAGCGGCGTCTGCACAAGGCCTTCCTGCGCTATCACGACGCCAACAACTGGCCGCTGCTGCGCAAGGCGTTAAAACAGATGGGGCGTGCCGACCTCATCGGCAACGGCAAGCGTCACCTCATCCCCACCTGGCAGCCTGATGGCACCGGCGACGCCGATGAGGGCAAGCGGGCTTTTCGCACCCGGCACAGCGGCCTGCCGCAGACACCCACCAGCAAACCGCGCCCCCGGTCGTGCAAACCCGGTAAGCTGACAAAAAAGACCGCCAGCAAATCATCGCGCAAGCCACGCGGCCGTCGCTGACATTTCGGACATTGATGGTGAGAGCGGCCCACCCTGCAAAAACGACATCACTTTGATTTATACCCGGTTTTTGGCGGTGATAAATGGTTTTGTGTATGACCATCACAAAGAATTTTTCACAGTAGGGGCAGAGAAACCCATTGAGTGTAGGAGCGGGCCATGCCCGCGATAGGCCTGTATTTCACCACAGAGATAGAAGATTTAGATTTTGTGAGAA
>JALTPW010000462.1 GCA_026999335.1 Chromatiales bacterium | reverse complement strand
GAACCATAATAGGGCTCACGCAAGCTAGATACAGGAAAAATGAATGCAACAAAAACTCAGCTTGATCGGGCGCCTGCTCATCGCACAGATATTCCTGCTCGCCGGTATCAGCAAGATCGGCGGTTATGCGGCAACAGCCACTTACATGGAGGCCATGGGCGTCCCGACGGCATTGCTGCCCATGGTCATCATCCTGGAGATCGGCGCTGCGCTGGCCCTCATCCTCGGCTGGCAGGTACGCTGGATGGCTTTGGCGCTGAGTCTCGATGCCTGGCTGTTGCGCCGGCGTGATCGACGGCTGACCATGGCATAAAACCAGCAATGCCCCTGTGGCGGGCATCAACCACCAACACACTGCACAGGAAATGACCCAATGAGCCTGCTGATCAATGGCATCCTCCGCGACCAATGGCTGGAATCCGAACGAGAAGACGGTGAATTCATCCGCCAGGATTCCCAGTTCCGTCACTGGATCAGCGCGGACGGCAGCGCTGGCCTCAGTGGTGAGGGCGGCTTCAAGGCCGAACCGGAGCGCTACCATTTGTACATCTCCCTCGCCTGCCCCTGGGCCCACCGTACCTTGATTTTCCGCAAACTGAAGGGGCTGGAGGGTATTGTCTCGCTGTCGGTAGTGCACCCGGACATGGGCGATGCGGGCTGGAAATTCGCCAGCGCCGGAGGCCAACCCTTCGCCGCTACCACTGACGATGGCGCCAATGGTTTTGATTTCATGCACCAGGTCTATACCCGGGCCATACCGGATTACACCGGCATCGTCACCGTGCCGGTGCTGTGGGACAAGCAGCGCCGTACCATCGTCAACAACGAATCCTCGGAAATCATCCGCATGTTCAACAGCGCCTTCGATACCTGTGGCGCCAGCGGGCTCGACTACTATCCGGAGGCCCTGCGGGAAGACATCGATAGCGTCAATACCTTCATCTACGACAATATCAACAACGGTGTTTATCGCACCGGCTTTGCGGCAAGCCAGACGGCCTACGAACAAGCCTTCCGACGTCTGTTCGATGCCCTGGACGAACTGGAGCAGCGTCTCACCGGCCAGCGCTATCTGGTCGGCACACAAATCACCGAGGCCGACTGGCGACTGTTTACCACCCTGCTGCGTTTCGATGCCGTCTACGTCGGCCATTTCAAGTGCAATCTGCGGCGCATTGCCGATTATCCCAACCTGTCCGGCTATCTGCGTGAGTTGTACCAACTGCCAGGCATTGCCGAAACGGTCGATTTCACGCACATTAAGCGGCATTATTACTACAGTCATACCAGTATCAACCCGACGCGCATCGTGCCGTTGGGGCCAAAACTGACACTGCATACCCCGCATGGACGGCAGCACCTGTAGGGATCTTTTGTTTATTCCGGATGATCACCAGATCCGTCCACGAATAAACAGCAGTCGCCAGTCATACCAATATGCAAAAAAAGGAGAAACACAGTATGAGCATGAATGACAAGAACGCGCCCTATGCCATCGAGGTCAAGGCCGGTGAAAGCGCCTGGATCTGCACCTGCAACCACACCGCCAATCCACCCTTCTGCGATGGTACGCACAACGACGTGCCCGGTGCCAATGGAGCAACGGAACACAAGGCGGAAAAGGATGAGACAGTCTACATCTGCGGCTGTGGAAAGAGTAAGAGCGGCATCTATTGCGACGGCTCACATAGCGCATGAACTGCAAGGCCGTCAGCATTGGCTTCGTTAGGGTTCGCAAGTTCACCATCAATCTACAAAACCGTCATAATTTTGTTAACTTAATGGCATTGGGGCTTGATTAGAATGGCACCTACTTAGGCTTGAGAGACTTGGAATAGCGTCATTCCCGCGCAGGCGGAAATCCAGAATGTCCGTCACTTCACGCACTTGAACTCCCAGTGTTGCCCGCCGACAAACACAAGAAACGCGGAAAAAAGAAACCGCACAAGGTCAAAAACTTCCATGATCGCTTAATCGATCAAAAAAAGGAGGTGCTGGCATTTCTATATGATTTTTCGCGGCCTTTTGATAAGCAATGGCAAGGGCAATCAACTCGGACTGTCCTCCGTAGGGTGGGCACTGCCCACCGTGATACTCTCTGCGCTATTTCTGGCCTACAAAAGCGATATTACTTTGGTTTATACCCGGTTTTTGGCGCTGATAAATAATTTTCTCTCTGTGATGAACAAGATTTTCTGTACTGACAATGTTTTTTTCGGGCATAGCCGCTCTCATTACTGCCATGTGCAAGTTAAGTGTATAACTATTTTGGTGTCTTGAACTAAACTACCACCTACTAAAGTAGGTGGGTTAGCGCATTCGGTGCTGATGACTAAAGTCATCAACCTCGCACCGTCATCAGTGCGCATGAGTCAAAACATGAACATCAAAGTCACCGTCTAAAGACGGTGGTTTTGACCAAGTTAATGGAAATAAAAACCTCCGTTGCAGGCACCAGGGAATAGTGTTTGGGGAGGGAGGTAGTCTCTACGGATTCAAGCGGGCTTCCAAAAGATCACGATAATCACGAATTCGTGTTACATAGCGCACTGGCTCGTTGCCACGAGCATAGCCATAGCGCAGATCTTTGTAGTATTCCTTCTGGCTCAGTAAAGGCAGCACTTCTTTCATCTCTGCCCAGCGCTGTGGGTTTTTGCCCAGTTTGCGGGCCAGCCCCTGGGCATCGCGAAAATGACCACGACCGACATTGTAGGCGGACAACGCCAACCAGGTACGGTCGGGCTCGGCGACATTTTCGCCGATCATGTCGAGCATGCGGCGTAAATATATGGCGCCGGCAAAGATATTCTGTTCGGCATCCAGCCGGCTGGTGACACCCAGCGAACGAGCCACGGGCTGGGTCAGCATCATCATGCCACGCACACCAGTGGGGCTCTTGGCTCGTGGATTCCAGTGTGATTCCTGATAGCTGACGGCCGCCAGCAAGGTAGGGGATATATTCTGTTCTTTTGCCGCTGTTTCGAACATGGCGCGATATTTCGGATAACGTTTATCGATACGTCGCAAAAAACGTTTTACGTCGACATAATCGAACACTTCGACGAAGCCATAATATTTTTCCTGCAAATGATCCAGTGCAGAGAATTTATTAAATTCTTCAAACCACTGCGTGATGGCATTGCTCAGTTGCGGACTGTTTTTGGGAAACATCCAGGCAAGCCGGGAATTTGATGCCAGTGTGTATTTTTGCGATAGCTCAGGATAATAGCGACGATTGATGGCCACTATGGTGGAGTCCGCGACCGTGCACTGAATTTTTTTCTGCCATACTTTTTTCATTAATTGCGGCGTCAGTAAGCGTGTATCAGTTTTCCAGTAGATATCGGGATATTCGGCCTGCAGTTTTTTCAAGGTACGAATATAACTGCTCTGCGCGGGAATAACGATCTCCAGCCCGGCAATGTCTCCGGCATTACCAACACGCTTGCTGTTGCGGTAACAGATCAGTTCCTCGTTGACCTCTTGATAGGGTGGGCCAAAGTCAAAGTGTTTTTGCCGTTCTTCGGTGATGGTGATACCGGCAGCGGCAATGTGGCCCTCACCCTGGCGCAGTGCATTGATCACTTCCGGCAGGGAATCAAAGACACGAAAGTCGGGGCTTACTCCCAGACTTTCCGCAAAGGCGCGCGCCATTTCGTACTCCGGACCAGCCGGTTTGTCATCACGATCGAAGTAATAGGCGGTGGGTTCGTTGGTGGTGAGTATCACCAGTTCACCGTTGCTGCGGATCTGTTCCAGCAATGGCCGGGAATCCGGCGGTGGGGTTTTTTCGCTACAGGCGGTGAGCGAAAGCAATAAAAGGAGTAGAAGAAAAAGAAGCCGGTAGCGGCGAACACGTCTCCTGCTCATCGGCACCCGGCCTCAACCTTTCTGGTGCTGATTTTTCAGCTCGACGTAATGTCGTGCTGAATATCCGATCCAGCGGCGCTCCTCATCGGACAGGCCGCGCACCTTGCGCACCGGGCTACCCAACCACAAACAGCCACCTTTCAGTACTTTTCCCGGCGGCACCAGACTGCCGGCACCCAACAGAACATAGTCCTCCAGTTCGGCACCATCCATGATGGTGGAGCCCATGCCGATGAGACAAAAATCACCAATGCTGCAACCGTGCAAAATGACTTTATGGCCGACAGTCACGTCTGCGCCCACAATCAGCGCATGACCGTCCGGCTCGTCCTCATGAGGGTGGGTGACATGCAGTACCGAGCCATCCTGAATATTGCTGCGTGCACCGATACGGATGTGGTTGACGTCGCCACGCGCCACACTCATGGGCCAAAGCGAGGCGTCGACATCCATCTGAATATCACCGATAACCAGCGCGCTGTCGTCGACAAAGGCACCTTTAGCCAGCAGCGGTGTTTTGCCTTGAAAACTGCGAATGTTCATGACACCTCAGCGCAGTGTGACCAGCTCTTCCGAACTGGTGGGGTGAATGGCGACAGTGTTGTCGAAATCCTTTTTGCTCGCACCCATCTTGATCGCCACGGCGAAGCCCTGCAACATTTCGTCGACACCCTGGCCGATGAGGTGGCAGCCGACGACCTTCTCTTCCGCACCCACACACACCAGCTTCATGGCGGTACGCTGCTGCTTGGGGCACAGGGCATGGTACATGCCTGTAAAACGGGTCTGGTAGACCTTGACCGCTTCACCATGTTTTTCGCGCGCCTCGCCCTCGGTCAGGCCGATGGTGCCGATGGGCGGGTGGCTGAACATGACGGTGGGAATCAGGTCGTAGTCCAGCTTGCGCTCAGGCTGGTTGTTGAACAGGCGGTCGGACAGACGCCGTCCGGCGGCTACCGCCACCGGCGTCAGCTGCGCGCGGCCGGTGACGTCGCCCACGGCGTAGATACCGGCCACATTGGTGTTCTGAAATTCGTCGGTGGGAATATAGCCGCGCTCGTTGCTCTCGACGCCGGCGGCATCCAGGGCCAGTGACGCGATATTCGACTCGCGACCGATGGCGCAGATCAGCGCGTCATAGCCTTCCAGCGTAATGCCGCGCGCGCAGTGAATGTCGAGGCGGCCATCGGCGCGTTTTTCGACGCGCTCGACACTGATGGAGGGCATGATGTTGACCCCGGCGTTGACCATTTCTTCCATGAGTGTCTCACGCAGCATGGCATCGAAGCTGGACAGGAAGTGGTCACGGCGCAGCAGCAACGACACCTCACTGCCGAGGCCATTGAGCAACCCCGCCAGCTCCACGGCGATATAACCCGCGCCGATCACCGCCACCCGCTTTGGCTGCTCTTTGAGGGCAAAGAAACCGTCAGAGGTGAGCATGTGCTCAGCGCCGGGAATGCTGGGCAGAATAGGTTTGCCACCGGGGGCGATGACGATATGGTCGGCACTATAGATTTCGCCATCGACGCTGACCGTGTGGGCATCGATCAGGCTGCCGGTGCCCCGCAGGTGATCGATGTTGGAATCGGTCAGATAGTTGCCGTACCAGTCGAGGATGCCCTGAATATAATCCTCGCGCGCCGCCACCAGCCCGCCCCAATCGAAACTGCGCAACTCGGCGTCAAAACCGTAACCACGGGCATTGTGCAGAGTCTCGGCAATGCCGGAGGCGAACCACATGATCTTTTTCGGTACGCAGCCCACGTTGACACAGGTGCCGCCCAGCTTGTTGTTTTCAACAATGGCGGTCTTCCGGCCGTATTCCGCCGCACGCTCCGCCGCCGAAAGGCCACCGCTGCCGCCGCCGATGGCGATGAGATCATAGTGTTTGCTCATGTTTTTCCTTCTTGAGTATGGAGGGTGGGCATCGCCCACCGAATCTCTCAGTGCCTGCCGCTGAATGGTGGGCAATGCCCACCCTACGGATCACCGTTCACATCCACCGCTACCTGCGCGTACGGGGCGATGCTCTGTCATTTCCAAGTTTAACTTCCTGAATTCGTGACTTCAGCTTATTCTTTCAGGCGAAGACTCAGCCGGCCATCCTCGACGCGGATCGCATCCACACCATCGGCGAACGCCGTCCAAAAACCACCCTGCTGCCCAAATTCCCCGACCAGGTCGATATTTTTCATATTCCCCAGCCAGGCATTGGGCACCGGCACGCCCATCACGCTGACGCCCTTGAGCACCACCACCGGTCGGTCGCCAGCAAATGCCAGTTCCACCCCGGCCTTCACCTTCAGGGTCTTGCCCCCCAGCACGGGAAAGTCTTCGTCCAGGGGCAGCAGGAGCTTGACACTGAGCAGATCGCTCGACAGGTCGATGGCCAGTTTTCGTGCCAGATCCGTATTGTTGGCTAGCAGGGCATTCAGCTCTTTTTCCGTGAGGGCAATGTCCCGGCGGACACCGGCCTCACTGTAGGCTTCGGGTTGCAGGGGAGGCGCCGTCCCGCCCGACGCGCCGCGCCCGCCCTGCGCAGATTGCAGACGGGACAGCTTGGCATCCAGCACCTGACTCTCTTCGGCGCTAAGCACCACCGGCTTGAATTCAGTGGGGAAAATGACCGCAGTCAACACCCAGACCGAAAGTATACCGCCAACAACAAGGGCCAGAAGCACCATCAGCACGACATGCAGACGGTCGTAACGCCGTCCGCGCGGCGTTTGTTCTGTCTGTTGTGTCTCTGTCGTCATAGCAACCATCGTCTCCGTGTCCGCAAATAAACGCGAATTCACGCAAATTGCCCATAACCTGAAGGCACTAACAACACCGTCAGTCCGGGCGCAACGCAGTACAATGCAGACCCAAATCATCCTGTGGGTTAAATACCCGCAAAGCGAACCATCCCGGCTGCTTGAAATAGCGTACATGCTGGATTCCCGCCTGCACGGGAATGACGATATGCCAAGTCTCTCAAGCTTAAGTCAGTACCCCAATGTCACTAAGTTAAATGGCTATGAACGAAACTCAGGTTAATATTCAAAAACACCACCTGAGTGTGCTTATTAACGAAATTCACATCATTGTCGCACCTGAGTTATGTTCATAGGCATTTTAAGTTAAGCCTGACATCCTGCTTATTGTCGGGTGGTGGTGACGCAGGAATCCCAACATTGTTAGTTTCGTTGGGGTTCGCAAGCTCACCACCAACCTACAAGACAGTCATCATTTTGTTAACTTAATGGCATTGGTCAGTACCCCGATTAACCCGAATACTAAAATTATGCATAATCTCACTTGCTCAGAAATTCCACAAAAAATACCTGGATTAATTCGCTTTTATTGGCGTTTATTTGCGCCCCCTGCCCTGCACCGGTTCATCCAGCGGCTTGTCGATCACATCCATTGCAATGGTGGCTCATTCATCAGCGCCGCCTGCTCGCGCAGGGCGAGGATTTGTTCTTCCCAGTAGCGTGGTTCACCAAACCAGGGAAAATTGCGGGGGAAACTGGGGTCATCCCAGCGCCGCGCCAGCCAGGCCGAGTAATGGATCATGCGCAGGGTGCGCAATGGTTCGATCAAGTGTAGCTCGCGAGGCTGAAAATCCATGAATTCCGTGTAACCGCTGAGGATTTCGTCGATCTGGACAGTCATCTGCGCGCGCTCGCCGGACAGCAGCATCCACAGATCCTGCACCGCCGGGCCCATGCGTGCGTCGTCAAAATCGACGAAATGGGGGCCATCGTCGGTCCACAGGATATTGCCGGGGTGACAGTCGCCATGCAAGCGGATCATGGCGACATCGCCGGCGCGTGCGAAACCGGCCTCCACCTGTGCCAGCACGTCTTTGCTGAGGCTAAAATAGGCCTCGTGCAGATCATCGGGGATCACCGCCGCCTCGCGCAGGTAGTCCACGGAAGCATGGCCGAAGCTGGCGATATCCAGTGTGGGGCGGTGCACGAAGGCCTTTGTTGCGCCGAGGGCATGAATGCGGCCCATGAAGCGGCCCATCCACAGCAGCTTGTCCAGGTCTTCGAGATCCGGCCAGCGGCCGCCGCGACGCGGGTAGAGGGCAAAACGGAAATCGGCAGGGTGGGCGGCATAAGTGAACAGGGTCTCGCCACGGGCATCGGTGAGCGGTGCCACGGCAGGGATCTCCGTCTCGGCCAGCGCCTGACTGAAGGCATGCTCCTCGCGGATGGCCTCGTCGCTCCAGCGCCCCGGGCGATAGAACTTGGCCACCACCCATCCGTCAGGGGCGGATGGGGAGCACGCCGCGACCCCGGGATGGCTTTCCATCAACGGCTGCATGTCCTCCACACCCACCTGGTAGACGCGGTTCTCATAGCTGTTCAGCGCCAGCAAGCGACCGTCGGTGCGATAGCCGGCGGCATCCACGGCATTCAGCACGGCATCCGGGGTCAGGGCGTCGTAAGGGTGCCGGGCGGAGGGGCTGGAAGCATCGATCATGGATTTCCTGTTAGCCTGAAGCAAAGCCATTAGGGTAACATCATTGCGCCACAGCAATCCCATCAACCCGGAACCCAAAGGCACCGTATGAACAACCCTCTGCTGCAGCTCACCGACCTCCCCCCCTTCAGCCAGATCAAGCCAGAGCACGTGGAGCCCGCCATCGACCGGGTTCTGGCCGACAACCGCACCGAGGTCGAGCGCCTGCTGGCGGCCACGGACGACTACAATTGGGACAACCTGGCCGCACCGCTGGCCGACCTGGAAGACCGCCTCAATCGTACCTGGTCGCCGGTCAGCCATATGATCGCGGTGGTCAACAGCGAGGCCCTGCGTGAGGCCCACAACGCCTGTCTGCCCAAGCTCAGCCAGTACGCCACCGAACTGGGGCAGAATACGCGCCTCTATGCCGCCTTCCAGCAGGTTGCGCAAGACACCGGGCTGGACACGGCCCAGCGCAAGGCCATCGACAACGCCCTGCGTGACTTCCGTCTCGCCGGGGTCGATCTGCCGGAAGAAAAAAAACAGCGTTACATGGCGATCCAGCAGCGCCTCTCCACCCTTGCGGCTAAATTTTCCGAAAACGTTCTGGACGCCACCCAAGCCTGGAGCAAACTCGAAGAAAGTGAGAATTCACTTTCAGGAATGCCCGCATCATCAATCGCCATGGCACGCCAGACTGCGGAACAAAAGGGCCTCGACGGCTGGCAGCTGACACTGGAATTCCCCAGCTATTTCGCCGTCATGAGCTATGCCGATAACCGTGAACTGCGCGAGGAGGTGTACCACGCCTATGCCACCCGCGCCTCGGATCAGGGCCCCCATGCCGGTAAATTCGACAATAGCCCGCTGATGGAGGAGATCCTCGCCCTGCGTTACGAGTTGGCCAAGCTGCTCGGCTTCGAAAATTACGCCGAACGATCACTGGCCACCAAGATGGCGCCCAGCACCGACAGGGTCATCGCCTTTCTCAGCGACCTCGCCAACCGCTCAGTGGGCATGGCACGGGAAGAACTGGACGAACTGGCTGCCTTCGCCCGCGAATTGCATGGCATCGCTGCATTGCAGCCCTGGGATATCACCTACTATGCGGAAAAACTGCGCCAGCATCGCTATGCCCTGAGCCAGGAAGATCTCAAGCCCTACTTCCCTGAACCCCGCGTGGTCAGCGGCCTGTTCGAGGTGGTCAAACGCCTCTATGGGCTGCAAATCGACGAATTGCAGGATGTCGATACCTGGCACCCGAGCGTGCGCGTGTTCGAGATCCGTGATCGTCATGACGAGCTGCGCGGCAGCTTCTATCTCGACCTCTACGCGCGCGAAAACAAGCGTGGCGGGGCCTGGATGGACGAGTGTCTTTCACGCCGCGCCACCGCCGAGGACGTGCAGCTGCCGGTGGCCTTTCTCACCTGCAACTTCACTCCGCCGCTGGACGGCGAGCCCGCATTGCTCACTCATAACGAGGTCATCACCCTGTTTCACGAATTCGGTCATGGCCTGCATCATATGCTCACCCAGGTGGACGTGATGGCGGTATCCGGCATCAGCGGCGTACCCTGGGACGCCGTCGAGCTGCCCAGCCAGTTCCTCGAAAACTGGTGCTGGGAGCGCGAACCCGTGGATCTCATCGCCGCCCACTATCAGAGCGGCGAGCCCCTGCCCAACACCCTGTATTCGCGCATGATCGCAGCGAAAAATTTCCACGCGGGAATGCAGATGGTGCGGCAGCTGGAGTTCTCTCTGTTCGACTTCCGCCTGCACCGTGACTACGACCCCGCACAGGGCGCACAGATACAGGAAACCCTCGACGCCGTGCGCAGCGAGGTGGCGGTGATCAAGCCGCCGCAATACCACCGTTTCCAACACAGTTTCAGTCACATCTTCGCCGGTGGTTACGCAGCGGGTTATTACAGTTATAAATGGGCCGAGGTCTTGTCTTCCGATGCCTTTGCCCGTTTCGAGGAAACGGGTATTTTCAACCGTGACACCGGGCTGGCGTTTCTTGAGGCGGTTCTGGAACAGGGCGGCGCCCGCGACCCCATGGAACTGTTCGTGAAATTCCGCGGCCGCGAGCCGGAGATCGACGCCCTGCTGCGCCACAGCGGTATCAACGCCTGCACTGAATGAATAACAGGAAGGAATATGATGCTATCGAGCAAGATCCACAAATTGCTGCTCACGACCCTGCTGGGCATGGCGCTGCCGGCACACGCCGCCTTCATCACCGACCGCATCGAGGTGCCGGTGTATGCGGAAAAACACCAGCAGGGTGCGGTGCTGAAAAAGCTCCTTAGCGGCACCCGGGTGGACATCCTCATGAAGGATGGTGAATTCGCCCGCATCAGTACCCATGATGGCGTCAGCGGTTGGATCGAGTTCAAATATGTCAGCGCGGAAAAACCCCTCGGGCTGGAATATCTGGAGCTGCGCAGCCAGTACAAGGCCCTGCAGCAGGAACTCGCCGCCGCACGGCAGACGCCCGAGGCGTCGCAAGAAAAGGCCACCCCCGCCATCAGCGAAGAAGAGCTGGCCAGTCTGCGCCAGGACGCCAAGGACACCCGCTGGATGAAAGCCGAGATGAACAAGGCCCGTGAGCAGACGAAAAAGCTCAAAAGCGAATTGAAGGTCTTGCGCACAAACGCACTAAAACAGAGCGACGACTCAAGCACCGTACAGGAGGAACTGACACAGCTGCGCGCGCAGAATCAGGATCTCGAAGCCCGCCTGTCCGCCGCACTGCTTATCAACGAAGAACA
>JALTPW010000461.1 GCA_026999335.1 Chromatiales bacterium | reverse complement strand
GGGGGCGCTCCAGGAGTGGTGGGAGGGGTCACTCGTCGAAGGAAACAAAGATGATTTTCCAGCCCTTGCCGACCTTGACCAGGTTATAGGTTGCCTTCTGGGTGTATTGCAGGTCGTCGCTGGCGTCATAGAACTTCCACTGCAATTTCACGATGGTCGTGGTCTTTCCGCTGGCGAGTAACTGGCGGTCATGCGCCTCGATGCGGGCGATCTTGCCATCACCGATGCGTGCGCGGGTTTCCTTGAGGAAGGCGATGACTTCGTCGGTGCTGTCGAGCTGGCGGACGTTGTCACCGCTGATGACGGTGGTGGGCAGATAATACTTCCGTGCATGCTTGTGCAGGTCGGCCTCCGTGAGAGAGGCGGCGTAGCTGCTAAACAGCGCGTTTATGTCGTCGCCCTTGGCAAAGATGCGCAGGACTTCCTGTGACTGGCTGGAGGAAACGTAGCGGGCCATGTCCTTGTTGAATCGGCGCATCAGCCGACGCTCGGTGTCACAGCTGTTGATGGTCATGCTGCACCAGGTTTCCATGATGATTTGATATTGACCATTACCCAGGGGAACCTTGCTGACCGTAATGTCCGTTTCCCAGTTGAAAGATTCATCGTCCGCCGCACGGGTCTGAATGCGTTCGGCGGTGTCGATGGCAAGTCCCTGGGGCGTCGTCTTCATGACCCACTGGCGCGCCGCAGTCCAGATTTTTTTGCATTCATCGTCCGTCGTACAGACGGGGATGGTTTGCTGGAATAGCACGTCATCTTTCAGATCGAAGGCGGTGCTTTGGCAGCCGGCCAGGAAGATAACGGTGCTGAGAACGAAAAAAGGGAATTTCATGGCTTGCCTTCGGGTGCCGTGGGTGAGCAGATTCGAGTTTACCACTTATGGTGGCCGGGGCATGGTTTGTTATGGCGCATCGCCCAGGCGTTGCAGTGTGTAGACGATGAGATCAGGGTCGAGATCCGCCAGCTCGATGCTCACCTGCAGGCCAAAGGGTGCCAGGGTGACATTGGGCGAGTACTGGAACAGCCGTTCACGGAAGCGGATGTAATTTTCCCTATTGTCGGTGAACCGGTTCTTGTCATCCGCGGCCTGATTGTGGTGCGCGACGGTGCAAGAAAACAGTGCGGGTAAAGTAAAGGTGAGGTGG
>JALTPW010000460.1 GCA_026999335.1 Chromatiales bacterium | reverse complement strand
TCGTAGGCAAAGGCCGCACCGCCCATGCCGCCGGCAATGGGGCCGTAGGCCTCCAAATTCATCCCGTTCGTAGCCCAAACCGCAAAGGGTGTCGATAAAGCGGTGACCACCGCCATGGAAATAATACGCTTCATCATGGAATTCATGCCTCCTCCCGCCCTCGAGTGTTGCGACAAAAAGACTTCTTTTCTCTTTCGGGGCTGACACAGTCTGTCTATAAAATTCACTATCTGTCAATATTAGAATCAACAGATTTATTAAATCCCTCGATAAGAAAAATAAATATTAAATTCAATGATTTACTTATATCTATACACGCTAAGTATAGAATTCGACTGATTTGCATGTTAAATATACAGTGACAAAAAACGGCCGGATTCAGGATCGATCCACGGCAAAACCACTCATTTTACTGGCTTAATTCGATTATCTTTGTTATAGACGCCCTCTACTTACCTTAATTTTTCCGCGAAAGCGGGTCTGAACGGTTTCCCCCACGACGACCGCTTACGTACGATGGCACCCTTGGGTGAGCAATCATTAATTATGGAGAAGCACAGCATGAAAACACCTATCCGCTTAACCCTGGCAGCGACGGCACTGACTACCTTCGGACTGGCGGCATCGGCCAGCCATGCTGGCGGTTTCGCACTGATTGAGCAGGGTGTCAAAGGACTGGGCAACGCCTACGCAGGCGCTGCAGCGAGCGCCGAGGATGCCAGCACGATTTTCTTCAATCCGGCTGGCATGACCCTGCTCGATGGCCACCAGGTTGTTGCCGGACTGCACATCATTCAGCCTTCCACCAAGTTTACCGACAACGGTTCCAAATCCCTTATTACCACTGCCAATACCAGCGGGGGTAATGGCGGAGATGCCGCTGATCTGGCCGTGATACCCAATCTCTTTTTGGTCGCCGACATTAACGACGAGGTGAAACTCGGCCTCGGCATCAGCGTGCCCTTCGGTTTGGGCACCAACTATGACAAAGACTGGAAAGGCCGCTACCAGGCGGTCGAAACAGCCGTGGAAGTCATCAACATCAACCCGTCCCTGGCCTTCAAGGTCAATCCGCAATGGTCCGTCGGGCTGGGTGCGAATATCCAATATTTCAAGGCCAAGCTGACCAATGCGGTGGATTTCAGTTCGGCTTGCCTAGGCACGGCGGCCCTCGCACCCAACTGTGGTTTGTTAGGCCTCAACACACCTCAAAACCCAGCGACTGACGGCTTCGCCGATATCACGGGTACCAGCTGGGGCTTTGGTTATAACCTTGGTGTGTTGTTCTCACCCACCGAGGCCACCCGCGTGGGTCTGGCTTACCGTTCCCAGGTCAAGCACTCCCTGGACGGTGAGGCGGACTTCACCCTGCCGGCAGCAGCTCAGCCAGTCTTTGGGCCGGCCTTCGCCAACACCGATATCAGCGGGGACATCGACCTGCCAAGCACGCTGTCCCTAAGCCTGTTCCACCAGTTCAATGATACCTGGACACTGCTGGCAGACATCACCCGCACAGGCTGGAGCAGCTACGACAAACTGGTCATAGAGTTCGATAACCCCGCCAAAGACCCATCGGAAGAAGTCAACGACTGGGAAGACGTCAATCGCTACTCCATCGGCGTCAATTTCACCCCCAACCAAACCTGGATCTACCGCGCCGGTATCGCCTATGACGAATCCCCCGTTCCCAGTGCCGAACTACGCTCTGCACGCAGCCCGGGCAGTGACCGTACCTGGCTGGCGCTGGGCCTGGGCTACCAGATGTCAAAGAGTCTCACCTTTGATCTCGGCTACGCACACCTGTTTGCAAAGGACGCCGAGATCAATCGCAGGGGAGCGACAGGAGACCTTCTAAAAGGCTCATACGAAAGCTCCGTGGACATTCTCAGCGCCCAGGTCGTCTGGTCGCTCTAAGCTCACACCGGGCATAACCGCCCGCCATCCAGCACAAGAAAAAGGGGCAGTTCCGTGGAACTGCCCCTTTCATTTAAAGGCCCTGAAACAACACTTGATTTGTCCCAATCAAAGGTTAAAACCACCGCCTTTAGGCGCTCAGATTTATCCGCGTTACTTGTTGTATGGGTTGTTGAAGGTGGCGTTTGCAGGCAGGTTGTTTCGGTCATCCATGTAGGATGCTGGTGAGCGGTAGCGAACCGCATCGTTCGTGTGTTATCAAGTTCAGGGCGCTAGTGGTCCATGCGGAAAGTTATGTCACTGTTCGCTTCGTGAGAAGGCGCATTTCTGCGTTGGCAAAACTCGACATGGAACCCCCATTGCAGCGTTTTGCCGCCTTGATCTGCACCTTCTCACTGTGCGCCTTAGTCACAGAACTTGAACTTGTGACACCGCTCTGCGGTGTCACACATCCCGTGGCGCTCAGCGCCACCTCCACCTTGGTGGATTAAGCCTAGCTTTCTTGCGCCACACCGCAGAGCGGTGTAGCGAGTCAAATACAAGATGATACTAAGCCAACCGCGTGGGCACAAAAAACGTGCCCACCCTACATGGCTTCCCGCATGAACCACTAGTGGGTGTCACCGCTCTCGACCAATGCGGTTCGTGAAACTCTCCAGCATCCTACATGGAGTCTCGAAAATAATGACAGGACTGGATTAAGCAACGAGCCTACCGACCCGTGCCCGGACTTTCAGTCCGTCAGTCCGACCCACTTTAAGCGGGTGGTTGTTGAATGGAGTACTGAGCGGGAATACCAACCACCAGCGTCAAACAAACAGCGTGATATCCGACTCACCCGCAAACTCGAAGAAAGTCGCGGCACCTCCGTATTCGATACCGTCGATAAAATCACTGGTATCGAAATCAAACAGATCCACCGTCATCTGACAGGCCACCAGCTTGACCTCGGCCTCGATGCACAGCTCACGCAGCTCTTCGAGGCTGGCCACGCCCTTGGATTTCATCTTCTGCTTCATCATCATGGTCATCATGGATTGCATGCCCGGCAGTGCCTGCAACAGCACTGGCATGGGCACCGGCATCGGCATGCCGGGGTTGCCCAGTGAGGTGACCTTGAGATCCATTTTCTTGCGCAGTAGTTGCAGGCCATAGAAGGTGCAGAAAATTTCCACCTCATAGCCCAGCGCGGCTGCCGTAGAACCCAGAATCAAGGGCGGATAGGCCCAGTCCAGGCTGCCCTTGGTGGCAATGATCGCCAGTTTTTTTCCAGACATAACACCCCCTCCGGGTCAAACCAAGGCCATTCCGCTAGTGCTTTTTCATCAGAAAATGAAACTTGCCACCTTCCTCACGGGACTCCACCAACTCATTACCGGTCTGCTTGGCAAAGGCTTCAAAATCCTTCACGGCGCCCGGGTCGGTGGCGATGATATGCAAAACCTGACCTTCGTTCAGGGCCGTCAGTGCCTTTTTGGCACGCAGGATCGGCAACGGGCAATTGAGGCCGGATGCATCCAGTTCTTGATCAAAATCTGCCATGTCAAACTCCTTCGATGGTTATTGCAAAAAGCACCTAAAAAGTGCCTGTCGCCGCCAGAAGCGGCCTGTCCGGCCTTTCCCTCGCGATAATCGCCCCAAAAACCCGGCAGGCCCCCAGCGGAACCTTTATTAGAATTCAATGGTCAACTTATATTCCAAAGTCGGGAAAAATGCAACCCGGATTCCCCGGCCCTGCGAATGAACAAAATCACTGGCTGACGATCTCAAACAGGTATCGGATCATTGACACAAAATCTGCAATATATTTCGGACAGCACATCCCAAAGGCAGGCTAGCGACAGTTCTGATTAGCCGATATTCATATCTATTTTTCCGAATAAGAAGCTCGATAAGGAATGCTCGCCATTAAACAAAATTCACACTACACTCGACCTTCCCAAATGCGGGGATCCCGCTCACGTCCGCCGATGCAACTGCGCTCCATTTTTCTATTTCTTCTTGCCGTTATCGCAGGATCTGTTTCCCCTTTCCATCATGCCGGGGCCGGCGAGGTTACGCCGCTGAACCTGCCCGATATCGGCGATGCCGGCGGCAATCTGATCACCCCGGAACAGGAGCGGCTGATCGGCCGGGAATTCATGCGTAGCGTACGCCGCTCACTGAATATCCTCGGCGACCCCGCCGTCACCGCCTACCTGCAAAACCTGGGGGAACGCCTGATATCACAAGTCGACGGCTATGAGCAGAGGGTCACTTTTTTTCTCGTCAACGACCCGTCGATCAATGCCTTTGCCGGTCCGGGGGGTTATATTGGCGTGCACACCGGACTGATCCTTTCCGCCCGCACCGAGGGTGAACTGGTGTCGGTACTGGCTCATGAGTTAGCTCATGCCGTACAGCGTCACCTGGTACGTTCATTCGAGGCCGGCCAGCGAATGGAAATCACCACCATCGCCGCGATGATCGCCGCCATTCTGATCGGCAGCCAGAACCCACAGGTCGGGGAAGCCGTGCTGAACAGCACCATAGCCGGTTCCATCCAGCGGCAGCTCAGCTATTCACGCCTGCATGAACAGGAAGCGGATCGGGTCGGCATCACCATGATGACCCGGGCGGGCTTCAATCCCCGCCAGATGGTCAGTTTCTTTGAAACCCTGCAATCCGCCAACCGCTACGCCGGCCTGCGCGCGCTGGAACTCCTGCAAACCCACCCGCTCACCCTTTCCCGTATCGCCGATGCGCGCAATCGCGCAGAGCAGATAAACACCGGCAGCAAAGGAGACGACCTGACCTTTCAACTCATCAAGAGTCGCGTGAAAGTACTCAGTGGTGACAACATTTATCTACAACGGCAAAAGACGGCGGACGAAATACCGCTGGCCGCCACCCAGTACAGGCAGGCATTGAGCTGGCTGTCAGAAAAGCACTACGACAAGGCAAGAAATACTATACGGCAGTTGTTGGAGAAGGATCGCCAGCGCGTGCTGTACCACCTGACCGCCGCCGAAATCGAGCTGGCAGCGGATAAACCACAGGCCGCACACAGGGTGCTCACCCCCGCCCTTGACCTGTTCCCCAACAACCTGCCATTGACAGAAATGCTGGCGGAAACCCTGCTCAAAGAGGGCAAGGCCACCGAGGCCAGCGCGCTGTTGGAACAGCAGCTTCGCTACCGGCCTGAGCGCAGACTGTATGCTCTTCACTTCCAGGCCACCAAAACGGCTCGCCGCTACGCCGATGCCTACCAGTCACTGGCCGAGTTAAATTACATCGACGGCAATACAGTACAAGCCATCACCTACCTACAACAGGCTATTGAACAAGACAGCAAAAGCCAGTATGAACAATTGGCCATGCAGGCCAGGCTTGCCGCCTGGAAAAAGGAAATCCAGACAACCCGGACTGACGGCAGTAAGAAGCATTGATACAGACACTGCGGAGAGCAGCCATATATTTCCCCCCGCACCATCCCTGTATTTTTTCAGCCGACCTGTTGTGCTGCCCGTCAATTCTGGTATAAGAGTCCTTGGCGTTCAGGATCTCCTCAACGGATCGATATACGATATGAGCGTTTCCTACAAAGAAAAAAATCGGCTCATAGCCATCATATAAAAATTAAATACCCAGCGAAAAATAATTTATATTTCTAATTAAGGAGGAAGCAGCAATGCGCAAATCCGCGAGTAGTACACTGGCAGCGGCCGGTACCCTGGCCTTGATGCTCGGCAGTCTTGCCATTGCCCCCCAGGCTGCCTTTGCCGAAGAGGCCTCGGTGGTGGAGGAAGGAAAGGCCATTGCCTTCGACCGCAAAAAAGGCAACTGTCTGGCCTGTCATAAGATGAAGGACGGTACGCTGGAAGGCAACATCGGCCCAGCCCTGGTGAATATGGCCGACCGTTATCCTGACAAAAAGAGGCTGCGCGACCAGATCTGGGACGCCACCAAGATTAACCCCTACACCATTATGCCCCCTTACGGCAAACACAAAATTCTGACCGAAGAAGAACTCGACAAGGTTGTGGAATTTATCTACACACGTTAATCGACGGGTCACTTATAAAAGTAAAAGCTAGAAGGAGATCACCCTATTATGAAACGTAGAAGCTTTCTCAAGGGCACCGTTGCCAGCAGCATACTGGGGGTTGCCGCCGGTGCAGGTTTACTAACCCCGCAGAGCGTACTGGCCGCATGGCCTAAAGCCGCCTTCGAGGCAAAGACTGTTGACGACGGCATGCAAGCGGCTCTTGGTGCCTCCGACGTCACCGAAAGTGGCGACATCAATATCAAGGCACCGGATATCGCGGAAAATGGCGCTGTTGTCCCTATCACCATTTCCACCGGCATGTCCGGCGTGGAATCCATCGCCATCTTCATTGAAAAAAATCCCGTGCCCCTGGCCAGCAGTTATGACCTGGGCCCCAACACTGAAGGCTTCATTTCCTGTCGGGTCAAAATGGGCAAGACCTCTGACCTCATTGCCATCGTCAAGTCCGAAGGCAAGCTGTACAGCGCCAAAAAGATGATCAAAGTCACCATCGGCGGTTGCGGCGGTTAAACCACACCCACAACACCCGACAAGTTAACCGTTTGAGGAAAAGAGAATGGCCAAGAAAAAAATCCGCATCCGCGCCAAAATGAAAGGCGAGGTGACTGAAGTCAAGGCGCTGATGAGCCACCCGATGGAAACCGGCCTGCGCAAAAACAAAAAAACGGGCGAAAAGATTCCCGCACACTTCATCCAGGATATCACCTGTGAGTATAAAGGCGCCCAGGTACTGGTTGCCCACTGGGGGGTTGCCATTTCCAAAAATCCCTACCTGGCATTCAAATTCACCGGTGCCGCCAAAGGCGACACAATCAAAGTTAGCTGGAACGATAATAAAGGTGAAAGCGCATCCGCTGAAGCCAAGATCGGATAATGCATACTGCCAACAATAACCGGCTAACGAACCACTGCCTGCAGGCAGTATCGATATGGATGGAGGAACACTCATGAAAAAACTGCTTTTGATTACTGCGGTTATTGGCGCCCTGGGCGCAGTCCCGCTGATCAGCCAAGCAAGCCCGGAGAATGATCTCAAGGCATTTCAGGGATATTTTACGGAACGTTTTCCCAATGTACCGCTGGAAGAATTTACCAATGGTGTCTATGCCATCGACAAGGCTTCGCGTGAACAGTGGGAAGCGATCGAGGAATTCCCTCCCTACGAAATCGCCATTGAGGAAGGTGAAGAAATGTTCAATACCCCCTTCAAGAATGGCAAGACCTACGCCAGCTGTTTCCGCAATGGCGGCATCGGCATCAAGAGTGACTACCCCTACTACGATATCGAAAAGGGTCGCGTGGAAACCCTGGCATCGGCGATCAATGAATGTCGCACCAAAAATGGCGAAGCCCCCCTCAAATACATGAAAGGAGAACTCGCCTCACTGGTTGCCTACATGGCCTATACCACCCGGGGTCAGATCATCGATATTAAAATTCCGTTTGACCAGCGCGCCCGTGACGCCTACGAAGATGGCAAGCGTTTTTTTTACGCCCGTCGCGGTCAGCTGAACATGTCCTGCGCCCATTGCCACGTCGACAATGCCGGCAACAAGATCCGTGCCGACCTACTGTCTCCGGCGCTGGGTCATCTCACACATTTTCCGGTCTACCGCTCGAAATGGGGCAGCCTGGGCACCGCCCACCGCCGCTTTTCAGGCTGCAACAAGCAGGTTCGCGCATTACCTTTCAAGGCACAAAGTCCTGAATACCGCAATCTTGAGTACTTCATGACCTACATGAGTAACGGGCTTCCCTGGAATGGCCCCGGTGCCCGCAAGTAAGGTGTTTGCACCGTAGTTTGCAATGAAAAAGGCCCGGTGAGACTTCTCCCCGGGCTTTTTTCTTAACCGGCAACATCTTTCACAACAGAAGTGAATACATATTCGAATGTCGCTTACTCAAGTCTGAGAAACTTATGGAATACCGTCATTCCCGCGCAGGCGGGAATCCAGAATATACATAATTTCAAGCACCTTGAATTCCGGGTCGTCACTTCATTCCGCCCTGAAGCTACAGATTCGGGTTAAACATAAATAGGTGCCAGTCAATATATACCCCTTTAGAGGAGTGTAAGTGGTTGTGTTCACATGCCAGACTTTCTGTCCGTATGAGCATGAAGCCAGCACACCTAAAATGAATTCGCAGTCACCTGGCCTGTCACCGCGCCATAAGCACTATTGTCCATCTCGGCAGATGACTGAGGCCATATGGGTGGTCACACAATAACAAGCAACACAATGAAGACCGACCAAAACCATCCGTAGCAGGAGGAGGAACGCATCATATGAACATCTCCCGTCGTGAATTTCTGCAAATGCTGGCCGTGGCCAGCGCCGCCGGCGTCGCACTACCCGGCCAGGCGGCCAGCAAGGAGAGCATTATCCCTAACCAGATATATGAACTTCCCGCTTTTGGCAATGTTTCATTTCTGCATTTTACGGATTGCCACGCCCAATTGATGCCCATCTGGTTCCGCGAACCCAATATCAACATCGGCGTCGGCAACATGAAAGGGAACCCTCCCCATCTGGTAGGCAGGCATTTCCTCAAACATTACGGCATCGCCCCGAATACACCGGAGGCCAATGCCTTCACCTATTTGAATTTTGTCGAGGCCTCCAAACAGTACGGCAAGGTCGGCGGTTTTGCGCACCTGGCGACATTGGTAAAACATATCCGCGCGCAACGTCCGGAATCCCTGCTGCTGGATGGCGGCGATACCTGGCAGGGTTCCGCCACCGCCCTGTGGAGCAATGGACAGGATATGGTCGATGCCACCAAGCTGCTCGGTGTCGATGTGATGACCGGCCACTGGGAATTTACCTATGGCGCAGAACGCGTCAATGAAATCATTGAAAATGATCTCGCAGGGCACATGGATTTTGTGGCCCAGAATGTCATCGACAACCAGTGGGAGGAAGACGTCTTCAAACCCTACGTCATCAAGGAGATGAACGGTATCCCGACGGCCATCATTGGCCAGGCCTTCCCCTACACACCCATCGCCAATCCGCGCTGGATGATTCCCGAATGGAGTTTCGGCGTCCGCGACGACAAGATGCAGGATACCGTCGACGCCGCGCGGGAGGCCGGCGCACAGGTTGTTGTCGTTCTTTCTCATAACGGCATGGACGTCGATCTGAAAATGGCCAGCCGTGTGCGCGGTATCGACGCCATCCTGGGCGGGCATACCCATGACGCCGTACCCGAACCGATCAAGGTCAACAATGCCGGCGGAACCACCCTGGTGATCAACTCCGGCTCCAACGGCAAATTCCTCAGCGTGCTGGACTTCGATGTAAAAAACGGCAAGGTACGAGACTTCCGCTACCGCCTGCTACCCATCTTCTCCAGTTTCATCGAGCCCGACATCGAGATGAGCACGTTCATCAACGACGTGCGTAAACCGTATATCAAACGACTTAACGAGCAACTGGGCGTAGCGGACGAGGCGCTCTATCGCCGTGGCAACTTCAACGGTACCTTCGATCAGCTGATTCTCGATGCCATGCTCGACGTACAGGAAGCCGATATCGCCTTCTCACCCGGCTTCCGTTGGGGCGTGAGCGTAATGCCGGGTGAACCGATCACCTTTGAGCATGTGATGACGCAAACCGCCATCACTTACCCCACCGCCACCCTGAACGACGTCAGTGGTGAACAGATCAAGGTGATCCTCGAGGACGTGGCGGACAATCTGTTCAACGAAGACCCCTACTACCAGCAGGGCGGCGACATGGTACGCGTGGGCGGGCTGAAATACAGCATCGACCCCATGGCAAAGATCGGCAAGCGCATCACCGACATGGAGCTGAATGGCAAACCGCTGGACGCCAGGAAAAACTATCGCCTTGCCGGCTGGGCCAGCATGGAAAAGCGCGAGGGCACCCCCATCTGGGACGTGGTGGCCGAGTACATCCGCGCCCAGGATACGGTGCGCATCAAGGAACTCAACATTCCCAAGATCAAGGGACTGGGCAAGAATCCGGGGTTGGCCGAGGTCTGATCCCGGTCTGTCGCCGTGCTATGCTGATTTCATTGTGCGAAGCACTATCACTGTGAGCAGGTAGGTAGAGCTGGCACTGACATGCAGGGCTGCGTGTGTAGGAGCGGGCCATGCCCGCGATTATCGGCCATAAAAACACCCTCAATCAGGCTGCTCTCCCCGCAAACCGGGCATTTGAAATACGGCAATAGTCCGTTAACAGGACAGCAGTGATTGCACATCGACAATCGCGGGCATGGCCCGCTCCTACACTCAATGGACTTTTCTGTCTCAGTTGTGGGAAATTCTTCGTGAGAGGTGGCATTGATGGGCCGTAGGGCATGGCAACGACCCGGCCGCCTTGTACTATCGCTTCGGTTTTTGGTTTTTTCACCGCAGTAGGGCACAAAGTACACGAAGCTATTGATCACTGCCCAAAACCATACATAAAGCAGTGTCGTTTTGTAGGATCGGCACCGCCCACCATAATGCAGCCCCTGTGGTGAGCACAGACTAATTCTACTCCGTTACATTTAACGTACTGAGTCAACATTCCCGCCCCAAGGGGCGAGGCATTGAGAAGAGTTCACCCGCTACGCATTGTTCAATGCTCGTTCGCAGCACCAAAAGTAGGCGCTTTTCTTAAAGAACCTACTTTTGGTAGGCGAGTGGTGGGGAATTGACCCCTCAGAGATTAAAGTAACAGAGTAGAACTAATAAATCCGCCGCATCAACCAGAACCCGGTGCCCAACGCCAAGGCCAGTGGCAGCACCGCCGTCAGTGCCGGATAGATGCCCGCCACCAAGCCAAGGTAACCCAACATTTGGTTCAGTAAATGGAATCCGATACCCACCAGGGTACCCACCAGAATACGGTGGCCGATGCTGACCGAGCGCAACGGGCCGAACACGAAGGGGATGGCTAAAAACACCATCACCCCGGTCACCAGCGGCGCCACGACCTTGCCCCACAGAGCCTGCTCATAGACCGCCGCATCGAGGCCGTTTTCGCGCAGATAGCTGACATAGTCATACAACCCCATAATCGACAGAGTGTTGGGCTTGACCGTCACCACGCTGAGCAGATCCGGACTCAGGCGCGTGTTCCAAGGCTCGGTCTCGATACGCTGCGCCGTGACGCCCTCGAAACTGACCT
>JALTPW010000459.1 GCA_026999335.1 Chromatiales bacterium | reverse complement strand
TCACTCCGCCCACGGTCTCATCGACCTCACCGGCCAATGGTGAAACCGACATACCGGAAAACCAGTCTGTCACGCTCGTATTCAGTGAGCCATTATTGCCGAAATCGGTTGTGCCGGGTTCCCTGCAGATTCTTCAGAGTGGAACGACCCCCGTGGCGGGCACGCTCAAGTTGATTTCCAATAACACGGAATTGCTGTTCACGCCGGATGCATTAATGGCGGATTACACGGAACATACTATTCGCATCGTTGGAGTCCGGGATGTGGCAGGCAATCCGATTGCAGGCCTGTTCGAGGCGGTGTTTGAAACTGGTAATCTGATTGATACGGTGCGCCCGACAGTGGCGGATATCAATCCCGTCAACAACGCCGCCAACGTGCCGGTGAATGCCGTCATCACCATTCAGATGAGTGAGCCTGTCGATCCGACGACGGTGACCGGTGACAGTTTTTATCTTATTGATAGAACGACCAATGCCCGAATTGAAGGTGTGATTTCCGTCAGTGAAGATAAAACCGCTCTGACCTTTGTGCCCAACACGGTATTTCTTGTCGGTCGGCCGCATCGGGTGGCATTGACCTCGGCCATAAAAGACCTGTTTGGCAATACCCTGTCCACGACCTATCGGTATTTTACCACGGCCTTTGAGCCGGATGGCAGGGCGCCCCAGGTGCTTGCCACGACGGTTTCTGATGGCCTTGTCAATGTACCCACCAATGCACGTTTCTCAGTGCATTTCTCAGAGGTGATCAACGCGCTTCACATCAACGAAATCAAACTGTTGACGGCCGCGAATGAGGAAGTCAGTGCGACACGTTCTATTAGCAGTGATCGCCGTGCGGTGACGTTAACACCGCAGGCGCCCCTGGAAGCAAATACTGCTTACACGTTTGTCATCGATGGCGTGCGTGATTTAACGGGGAATTTTCTGCCAAATCGGATTTCTCATAATTTTACAACATCCGATATAGCGGATACGCAACGTGGTTCTATCACCCGCTGGAGTATTCCAAACAACAATACCCAGGATGTTGCGTTGAATGCCGAACTGGAAGTTGGGTTGAGTGAGCGGATCGATCCGACGACAGTGAATGGCAGTTCATTCTATTTCTACGATCAAACGGCGAATCGCCGGGTGTCTGGCAGCT
>JALTPW010000458.1 GCA_026999335.1 Chromatiales bacterium | reverse complement strand
ACGGAGGCCTGTTCAGTGACATCGAGCACCATGCCGGTACCCTTTACACCATTCTCCTTCAGCGTGTCGCCGATGGCGGCGGCGCCCTTCTCCGAGGTTGCGGTACCGATAATCGTGGCGCCCTGGGCACCCAGCTCCAGCGTAATGGCTTGACCGATACCGCGGCTGGCGCCGGTGACGAGGGCGATCTCGCCCTGCAATGTTTCATGGTCAGACATTGTCGTTCTCTCCTGTTGCACTCAACGCCTTGGCCAGGCTGTCAGCATCCAAGGTAACCAGCGCTACCATGCCTTTGTCGATACGTTTGTTGAGGCCGGTCAGCACCTTGCCCGGACCGCACTCCACGACCGTATCGACGCCTGCATCGGCCAGCGCCTGAATGGTCTCCATCCAGCGCACCGGACTGAACAGCTGGCGCTTGAGCGCCGCGCGGATGGCGTCGACATCGTTCTCGGCGGCCACATCCACATTATTGTAAACGGGAACCATGGGTGCGCTGAATTCGATGTCGGCCATGCGCTCAGCCAGTTTTTCCGCCGCCGGCATCATTAATCTGCAGTGTGACGGCACGCTCACCGGTAGCATCAATGCGCGCTTGGCGCCAGCGGCCTTGGCCAGTTCCACAGCGCGCTCGACAGCGGCCTTATGGCCAGCCACCACCACCTGCCCGGGGGAATTGAAATTCACCGCCGAGACCACCTCGCCCTGCGTCGCCTGCTCGCAAATCCCGATGACCAAGGCGTCGTCCAGACCGAGGATCGCCGCCATGGCGCCAACACCAGTGGGCACGGCCTCCTGCATATAGCGACCGCGATCGGCCACCAGGCTCACGGCATCGGCCAGCGACAGACTGCCAGCAGCCACCAGAGCGGTGTATTCACCCAGGCTGTGGCCAGCCATGACCGCCGGTTGCATACCGCCCTGGGCCTGCCACACGCGGTATACGGCAATGCCAGCGGCGAGCATGGCGGGTTGGGTGATGTGGGTCTGACTCAGCGCCTCGGCGGGATCCTCTTGCACGATCTTCCACAGATCGTAGCCCAGCGCCTCGGAGGCTTCGGCAAAGGTCTCCGTCACCTGCGCATGCTGCACAGCAAGGCCGGCGAGCATGCCGACGGACTGGGAACCCTGACCGGGGAAGATGAAGGCAAATGACATACTAATACTCCTTGAAAGCAGGACTGAGTCCTGACCACTCAGTCCTGTCAGTACTTCAGCAGGGCTGAACCCCACGTGAAACCGCCACCAAAGGCCTCCAGCAGCAGGATGTCGCCACGCTGGATGCGGCCATCACGCACCGCCACGTCCAGCGCCAGGGGCACGGAAGCAGCAGAGGTATTGCCATGTTCCTGCACCGTGGTCACGACGTGATCCATGGACATCTTCAGCTTGCGTGCAGTGGCTTTGATGATGCGGATATTGGCCTGATGCGGTACCAGCCAGTCGACATCGGATTTTCGCAGGTTATTGGCGGCGAGGGTTTCATCGACGATGCGCTCGAGGGTATTGACGGCTACTTTGAAGACTTCGTTACCTTGCATGGTAATGTGTACCTCGCCGTTCAGGCCCTCGGAAACGCCACCACTGGTCGACAACAGCTCTTTATACCGACCGTCGGCATGCAGATGAGTGGAGAGAACACCCGGCTCGCCACTGGCGGACAGCACCACCGCCCCGGCACCGTCACCGAACAGCACACAGGTATCGCGGTCGCTCCAGTCGACGATGCGAGACAGGGTCTCGGCACCGACCACCAGCGCATTTTTGTGCGTGCCGCTGCGGATAAACTTATCCGCCACGCCAAGGGCATAGACGAAACCGGTGCACACGGCCTGAATATCGAAGGCGGTACAACCATGGATGTCCAGCCGTTCCTGCAGCAGGCAGGCAGTGCTGGGGAAGACCCGGTCGGGGGTGGTGGTGGCAACGATGATCAGATCGATTTCATCGTAGCCAATGCCGGCCGCATCCACTGCTGCGCGCGTGGCCTTTTCGGCCAGATCACAGGTGGTTTCTTCCTCCGCAGCGATATGACGCTTCCTGATACCGGTGCGATCCGTGATCCACTGATCCGAGGTCTCGACCATTTCTTCGAGATCGTGGTTAGTCAGTACTTTTTTCGGCAGATAGCTGCCGGTACCGCTGATTCGCGAATGGATCACGCCGTCTGCCTCTCGCTGAGCAGCGCTTCCAGGTGGCTGCTGATGCGCTGAGGTACGTTCTTTTCGACTTCCTTCACCGCTTCACGAATGGCATAGGTGAAGGCCAGAACATCGGCACCACCGTGACTCTTGACCACGATGCCCTGCAGGCCCAACAAACTGGCACCATTATAGCGTCGCGGATCGATGCGTCGACGCAGGGACTTCAATACCGGCAATGCCACCAGCGCTGCTATCCGGGTCAACAGATTATGACTGAACTCTTCCTTCATCGCATTGCTGATCATCTTCGCCACGCCCTCGGAGGTCTTCAGCGCCACATTGCCGACGAAGCCGTCACAGACCACCACATCCACACAGCCCTTGTAGATATCGTCACCTTCGACAAAACCCACGTAATTCAGACTGCTGCCTGTCAGCAGGCGTGCAGCCTCTTTGACGCGCTCATTGCCCTTCACTTCCTCTTCACCAATGTTCAACAGACCCACGCTCGGTGACTCCAGGTTCTCAACCGCACTGGTCAGCACCGAACCCATGACGGCAAATTCGAGCAGGTTTTCAGCGCTAGTATCCACATTGGCGCCCAGATCCAGCATATGCGTCGGCCCATTCATCGCCGGCAAGGCACTGCATATGGCCGGCCTATCGATGCCTGGCAACATCTTCAGCACGAAGCGGGCCGTGGCCATCAAGGCTCCGGTATTGCCCGCGCTGACACAGGCTTGCGCCTCACCGGACTTAACCAGATTAATGGCCACACGCATGGATGAATCCTTCTTGCCACGCAGAGCCAGAGAAGGTTTGTCATCCATTTCCACTTTCTGTGAAGCGTGTTGCAGGCGCAGATTCGGGCCGCTGCGGGCATTGTGAGAGGCCAGTTCCTGCGTCAACACCGTCTCGTCACCCACCAGTACAATCGACAGATGGGATACCTCGGCCAACACCTGCAAGGCAGCAGGCACAACGACGGCGGGACCAACATCTCCCCCCATGGCATCCAAGGCGATGGTTACATTTTCACTCATAGAACCAGGATTCTTGCAGCGATAACCACTGCGAAAAAGGGGGTTGTCGCAATCAACTGACCCACTGCCGGCGGAAGATGGGATGACACTCGGGGCAGATTATCAGAGGGTAGCAACAGGGGGGAAACATCCTCCGTCGCCGGATGACGAATTTATTCGTCGTCCTTGGTGCTGACAACCTTGCGGCCACGATAGTAGCCATCGGCACTGACGTGGTGACGACGATGCGTCTCGCCAGTGGTCGGCTCTACGGACAGGGTTGGGCCGGTCAGGGCATCGTGCGAACGGCGCATGCCACGGCGGGAAGGGGTTACTTTATTCTGTTGAACAGCCATCGTTTAATTCCTCATCTAATCAGTATCTGTCAGTCGTTACGTTCTTTCTTCAATTCGGCCAGCACCGCGAAGGGATTCTCCCGCTGCGCTGCAACTTCATCCTGCTCGTCCTGTGCACCCGCTGCCGGACAGTCCTTCATTTCATGCAACGCCACCAGGGGCAACGCCAGAATCAGTTCGTCTTCCACAATGTCCACGGCCGTCATTGGTTCATCCGAGACCAGCAGCGGATCGTAGTTGTCGGGCAGGGACTGCGCCTGTTTCTGCGTACGTACGATACCCAGATGAACATCGACGCTCACCGGCAACCCCATCGCCTGCATGCAGCGTTGACATTGCAGTTGCAGTATCGCCGTAAGACGGCCCATCACCCTGGGCTGACCGACCTCGTCCTTGTCAAAATCGAGGCTGATATCCACCACCCCCTTCCCGTTCTGGAGCGACTGACATAGTCTATCCAGACGCGATAAAGGCAACCGGCCCGTGAGGGTACGCCCTTTCTCGGCCAGGGAGAGCGGTTCTATTAATTCGCCAAAGTGATCCGACATAAACGCGCCATGATATAAGCAATATCGATTGCTGTCAAAATGAAAAACAATAATTTCAATGCAACCAGCGGCTTAGATGGCTATACTCGCAAGAAAATCGGCCGATTGCCTGGTATAAAATGAAACCACGGCCAAACCGTTTCTGCTGCCGGATACCGCTAACCACTCTTCCGCGATCATTCACGTTAGATCCGTTACACAAGGCGACTGCATGATAAAGAAGATACTCATAGCCAACCGCGGGGAAATTGCCGTACGCATTGTACGCGCTTGCGCCGAGGCCGGCATCAAATCCGTAGCGGTCTATACCGAAGCCGACCGCTATGCCCTGCACGTCAAAAAAGCCGACGAATCATACAGCCTGGGACCGGACTCTGTCGCCGGTTATCTGAACGCCCATCATATTGTCAACATTGCCGTTGCCGCCGGCTGCGATGCCCTGCACCCCGGCTACGGCTTTCTCTCTGAAAACCCGCAACTGGCGAAGATCTGCGCCCGGCGCAATATCCGCTTCATCGGCCCCAGCGAAGCCGTCATCCGCCGCCTGGGCGACAAGGTAGAGGCCCGGGCGGCGATGATTGCGGCCGGCGTACCGGTCACGCCCGGCAGCGATGGCAATCTGAGCAGTGCCGAAGAGGCCCTGGCCTGTGCCGAAAAAATCGGTTACCCAGTGATGCTGAAGGCAACCTCCGGTGGCGGCGGGCGCGGCATTCGTCGCTGCGCCAATGCCAAGGAGTTACGTCCAAACTACGACCGCGTGGTCTCTGAGGCCAGCAAGGCCTTCGGCAGCACCGACGTATTTCTGGAAAAATGCATCGACACCCCCCGCCACATCGAAGTACAGATCCTCGCCGACAGCCACGGCAACGTCATCCACCTGTTCGAGCGCGACTGCTCCATCCAACGCCGTCACCAGAAACTGGTCGAGATCGCCCCCTCTCCGCAACTGACGGACGAACAACGCCGTTTTATCGGTGAACAGGCCGTCAAGGCGGCACAGATCGTCGGCTACGAAAACGCCGGCACGGTGGAGTTTCTGCTCGACGAAAACGATAACTTCTATTTCATGGAAATGAATACCCGCCTACAGGTGGAACACACCATTACCGAACAGATTACCGGCGTGGACATTGTGCAGGAACAGATTCGCATCGCCGCCGGCCTGAAGCTGAGCTACCAGCAGTCCGACATCCAACGCCGTGGCTATGCCATGGAATTCCGCATCAACGCCGAAGACCCGCAGAACGACTTCCTGCCCAGCTTCGGCCGCGTCACACGTTACTTCGCCCCCGGTGGCCCCGGTGTGCGTACCGATGCCGCTATTTATACCGGTTATGAAATTCCGCCCCATTACGACTCCATGTGCGCCAAGCTTATCGTCTGGGCACTGGACTGGGATTCACTGCTGGATCGTGCCGAACGCGCCCTGCAGGATATTGGCGTCTACGGTGTAAAAACCACCATTCCCTATCATCTGGAAATCATTCGATCTGCACAGTTCCAGAGCGGGCACTTTGACACCTCCTTTGTCGAACAACACCCGGAGCTAGCGCACTATTCAGTGCATCGCTCATCGCGTGATATCGCCGCCGCGATCGGCGCTGCGGTTGCCGCACACCTCGGCTTATAAACCAGTCCCCATTCAGCCTCGATAAAAGAACGACAGGAACACAGACTATGGCAAAGCCACAAGTTCACGTCACCGATACTGTACTACGTGACGCACACCAGTCCTTACTCGCCACCCGCATGCGCACCGACGACATGCTGACCATTTGTGACAGACTGGATAAAATCGGCTACTGGTCGCTGGAGATGTGGGGTGGTGCCACCTTCGACGCCTGTATTCGCTTTCTCAAGGAAGATCCGTGGGAGCGCCTGCGCAGACTGCGCAGCGCATTGCCCAACACCCGCCTGCAAATGCTGCTGCGCGGACAAAACCTGCTCGGCTATCGCCACTACGCCGACGACGTGGTGCGCGCCTTCGTCAAAAAGGCCGCAGAAAACGGCATCGATGTATTCCGCGTTTTCGATGCGCTCAACGACCTGCGCAACCTGCGTGTTTCCATTGAAGCAATAAAGGAAAGCGGCAAGCATGCGCAGGGGGCCATCTGCTACACCACCAGTCCGGTGCACTCCATCGAACAATTCGTCAGGCAAGCTCGCGAGCTACAGGCCATGGGCTGTGACAGTGTCGCCATCAAAGACATGGCTGGCCTGCTGACACCCACCACGACCGCCGAGCTGACCCGCGCATTGGTCAACGCACTGACTATTCCCGTGCATCTGCATTCACACGCCACCGCCGGACTGGCCAGTATGTGCCAGCTGAAGGCCATCGAGAATGGCTGCCGACATATCGATACGGCTATCTCCGCCCTCTCCGGCGGCACCAGCCACCCGCCGACGGAAAGTATGGTCGCCGCGCTGCGCGACACCGAATACGATACCGGCCTCGACCTGCCGGCACTGCAGGAAATCGGCTTTTTCTTTTACGAGGTACGCAAAAAATATCATCAGTTTGAAAGTGAATTCACCGGCCTCGACACCCGCGTGCAGGTCAACCAAGTGCCCGGCGGAATGATTTCCAACCTGTCGAACCAGCTGCGCGAACAGGGCGCACTGGAGCACATGAATGCCGTGCTGGAAGAAATCCCCCGCGTGCGCAAGGATCTCGGTTACCCACCGCTGGTCACACCTGCCTCACAAATCGTCGGTACCCAGGCGGTGCTGAATGTCATGACCGGCAGCCGCTACAAAAGCATCACCAATGAGGTCAAACTGTATCTGCAGGGCCGCTATGGCAAACCCGCCGCCCCCGTCAATCGTACAATTCGGCAGCAGGCCATTGGCAATGCCGACATTATCTTCTGCCGGCCGGCAGATCTCCTGCCAGCGGAAATGGACAAACTGCGCAGTGAAATCGGCGAGCTGGCCGAATCAGAGGAAGACGTGCTGACCTATGCCATGTTTCCTGATGTGGGCCGTGAATTCATCGAGCAACGCCGCGCAGGCACCCTGCAACCGGAACCGCTGGAACCCCTGCCGTCGGCAGACACCTCACAGACGAAGGCTTCCAGCGAATTCAACGTCTCCATTCACGGCGAGAATTATCACATCAAGGTCGCCGGCACCGGGCACAAGATGCAGGATAAACGTGCCTTTTTCATCAACGTCGACGGTATCCCCGAAGAAATTATCGTCGAATCCCTGAATGAACTGGACACAGACGAATCGAGTAGCCAAGCATCATCCGGCAAGGGTAGCAGCCGACCCAAGGCAAGCTCACCCGGGCATGTCACCACGTCCATGCCCGGCATCATCGTTGACGTGTTGGTGAAGGTTGGCGATGAAGTCGACGCAGGTAGCGCCCTCATCGTCACCGAGGCCATGAAAATGGAAACGGAAATCCAGGCACCCGTGGCGGGAAAGATTACCGCCATTCACGTGAAAAAGGGAGACAGCGTCAATCCAGACGAAGTGCTTATTGAAATAGAATAGATTGCCAGCGGGCTCCTTGGATCTCTTAGGGCACGATTTCTCGCAGCGCAGGTTTTTTTACGATTGATGACAGAACACTCCGTTCTCGCGCAGCGCAATTCGCGCCCAAGCGAAAAAGCTTGCCCCGAGATATCTATGCGCCCCGATCAAGGTTAAAACCACCACCTTAAAACAGCTGGATTTATTCGTGCTGCTTATTTCTACTCCGTTACAATTTAACTTGCCGAGTCGACATTTCCGTCCCAAGGGGTGGGGAGGAATTCACCCGCTACGCATCGTTCAACGCTGGTTCGCAGCACCAAAAGTAGGCGCTTTAGGCGAGTGGTGGGGAATTGATCTTTCAGCGATTAAAACGGAAAACATCGTGCGCACAACACGGGTATCCAATGCCTCCGCCACACCCCTGTGGTGAATGGTTCTACGCCGTTACATTTAACTTGCCGAGTCGACATTCCCGCCCCAAGGGGTGAGGAGAAATTCACCCGCTATACATCGTTCAACGCTGATTCGCAGCAAGCTGTAGGGAATTGACTCCTCAGAGATTAAAGTAACAGAGTAGAATTTATGTCGTGTTCAGCCGGTGTGTGCCCGCCTCCGCGTTGCGGCTCTTAACAAGCCCCCCTCGCTGGCGATCCGAACCATTCTTGAAGCCCTGAACAGGATATATTGTTGCCGGGTTAATATTGTATGGATTGTTGGAACAACATTTGAAGGCGAGTTATTTTGATCGTCAATGGCGGCTGGTAAACGGCAGCAAAGCCCATCGTTCACGCGATACAGATCCTGGGCACGGATAATTACGGCTGTCACCGCCATTGGCCGATACAGTTCGTGGAACTCACCCGCATCCGAAGACCCGGCAATAATGGCCGGGCCGGATTGCAAAAACGGGACGACCGACCCGTAGGCGGACATTCAGTCCGTCAGTCCAACTCACCTGTTTTAGCGAATACCTGCTGAATCCGGGTATTTCAGGCTGGCCAGAAGATTCATCCTATCAAGGCACAAACGGAATAACTGGTTATGACGATCAATCGCAGGCGCCTTCCTCAAAATATCTACTTTTGGTCACTGTTGTCCCGTTAATGGATTATTGCCGTATTTCAAACGCCCAGTTTGCGGGAAGAGCAGCCTGATTGAGGGTGTTTGAGGCATGAATTTGGACAACCTCTCTACGTCATGCCGGGCTTGACCCGAAATCCAGTGGTTTCAATAACTTCCTGGATGCCGGGTCAAGCCCGGCATGACGATGTGTTGTTAGCGGGACAGCACTGACTTTTGGTAGGCGACGCAGAGACCATTGCTGAAGCATGTACCAAGACAAGGCAACATGCTGAAAAATCGCATGGCTAGCGTGGTGTAATGTATAGAAGGGTACCTATCAGAGGCCCGCAAATGCCGCTAGACAAGGCGCAGTCCACCGTTAACGGCCCATCCCTTAACAAGGACTGCACCACCAAAAGTAGGCGCCCTGAGGCGACAGTAGGCGCTTTTCTTAAGGAACCTACTTTTGGTAGGCGAGCAGCCGGGAGGTTTGGTCGTTCCAAATGAACGAGAGCCTGCCCCGTGAGCGTAGCGAGTGCTTTGAGTACGACCAAAGCTACCGCATCCTGCTAACACCCCTCGTCTGAGAGCGCCTACTGTTAGTGCCTACATCCCTGTAGGCAAAGCTACCGCGCCTGCTAACGCCCCTCGCCTGAGAGCGCCTACTGTTGGTGCCTACATCCCTGTAGGCAACACGGCATGGGCTTTTTCAGAGGCAACCCGAGCAATTCGTCGGGAGCGGATTGGCAGCATACAGCAACGCCGAAGGGGTGAAAGGACAGGGATGTCCTTCATCAAGAACCGGTGCGCATTTTTCACCCAGCGGCATGGGCAGTCGCGCATGCCATCCTATCGATGCACGCATGAATCTATCCTGAGGACAAAAAAACACCGGCCAGTGGCCGGTGTTTTTTGCAGCGCCGGTATAGCCTAGGCTGCGGTTTTTTTCTTGCGGGTGGCGCGACGACCCTTTTTGCCGACCTTGGCCTTTTTCGTCGTCTTAAGGTCATACTCACGTTCCCATTTTGCCGCAAAGGCCGCTACCGCCTTGGCCTTGTCATCTTCTTTCTTGCGCTCGGTTTCTGCGGATCTCACCGCATCCTTAACGGCCTTTTCAGCCTCGGAGGCATTGGCTCGCGCTGCCGCCAATGCAGCCCGCGCCTTTTGCGCAGCCGTCTTGGCCGTCAACAGCGCACGACTGGAGGCAGTCGACTTTTTCTGTGCGGCATTTTTCACGGCCATCGCAACCTTACTCTTGGCGGCAGCCGATTTCTTTTCAGCAGCTGCCACTTTGGAAGCCGCTGCTTCAGCAACATTCAATGCACGGGCAACAACTTTCAAGGCTGCCTCGTGCACCTTGTTCACGGGGCTGGCGGCTGCAACACTCGCAGGAGAAGGAGCCGGGCGGCGCCCTCTTGCTTTCGCCTTTACCTTCACTTTTGACTTAACCTTGGTTTTAGCTACTTTAGCCTTCACCCGGGCTACCTTCTTTTTAATCATTTCTTCTCGCTCCTCGGATATAACATAATTCGAACAATAACGAAGTGTATCGGGTTTTTTTTAAATAACAAGTGTTTAGTAAAAAAATTCAACAAATATTGGCGATTTTCTAACAAAAACATCTGAATTTAGGAAAAATAGCGCCTGCATCAATGAATATAAAATCGACAAACACAAAAACACATGCCCGCACTATTACGATAATGTCTTCATCAGACAACGAATATTTCAGGAAATCCTTGGCCGATTAACGCTTAAATCAGCTCTCAAACCAATCATCGAAAAAATATCAAACTCATGTGGATCGCCAAATGCATGTAACCTACTAAACAGAAAAGTCATTACTCTTTTATCATTTATAACTCTATGCAATAAGGGTAATCGTATATTTCATTACTTTTGACGACTTACAGAAATCGGGGGCTATTCCTGGATATTTAACACTGTCTGCCGGTATCTCAAAAGCGCTTCAAGAATGTCACGCTGTTGCTCAGTAATATCCACTAACGCCAGCAATTCATTAATCCGTGCCACATATTCCTGCTCTGTAATGCTGGCATTAAACGATGGATCTGTCAGTCGCTGCAGGCGATATTCATTCCAACAGATCATTTCATCTACAGAAAGTGTTTGCGGATAGTTTCTGGCCCGATATCGAAACAACATTTCCGGGATTCGTTGATCCTGGAAAGGCACATCAAACGCCTTTAGCTGCTCAGGAGAGGCATGGCGAATCTTTTCCATCTTCTGTCTATCGGCATTACTGAAGAAGCCTCCACTGTAAATCATCAGATCTGGGTCGCTTTCCGCTTCGAATTCACGTTGTTTATAGGCGGATAAAAGAAGGGATATAAAATCAGGGTTACCGCAAATAGTTTCTAAATGCTGCTGGCAGGTGTTTGCATCAATCTGCCATTTTGCCGCCATCTCCGCTGTCAGTGTATTTTCCGGCACGACAATCGGGCATTTATTGATGTGAATGGTTTTTACCGGTAGCCGTTCAATATCTTTGGGTAGTTCGCTCCGGCGGGTAAACAAACGCTGGTGGAGATCATCAATGGAAAGATGAAGGTACACAGATGGGTCATGCCGCAGGTCATACACCACGACTTCATTACGATTCGATGGATGATTCGCGAGCGGGGCTACCAGAGCGATACAGCCCAGTTCGGCAGGATACATGGATGAGACATGCAAAACCGGGAGCATTTGCGCCACATTCAGCAAGCGCCCAACCTGCTGTTTCGAACGATGGCGGAAAATGTAGTCGTACAGACGGGGCTGTTTGTCGCGAACCAGTCTGGCAATGGCAATGGTGGCATACACATCGGACAACGCATCATGTGCCGACTGGTGACTCAGGCCGTTGGCTCTGGTCAGATCTTCGAGGCGAAAACTGGGTTTGCCATCCGCATGGCTTGGCCACTCAATGCCTTCCGGCCTCAGGGCATGGGTCACCCGTACCAGATCGATGACATCCCAGCGTGAATTGCCGTTCTGCCATTCACGCGCATAGGGATCAAAAAAGTTTCGATACAGCATATTGCGCGTCACTTCATCATCGAAACGAATGCTGTTGTAACCCACTACGCACGTATGGGGGCGGGAAAATTCTTCGTGAATTCGTGCAATGAACTCTGCTTCGGGAAGACCTTCCTGCAATGCGTGTTGCGGTGTTATTCCGGTGACCAGACAGGCATCGGGTTGCGGTAGAAAATCGTTTGCCGGGCGACAGTACAGCACCAGCGGCTCACCGATAATATTCAGATCAAGATCCGTGCGAATACCGGCAAACTGGGCAGGACGATCTCGCCGGGGATCGACGCCAAAGGTTTCATAATCGTGCCAATAGAGACTGTCCGCGCTCATGCTCACTCCTTTTGGTTTAATCGTTTATAAGCACGATTATACCTCCGGGCGGGAAATAGTCGGCAGCGAGTCAGCTATCATGACGATAGAATGAAGGGAATAAACAATGAAGGCCGCTGGCATGACACGCCAACGCTCTAGTGTGGTGCACTTTATACGTTACACCACACTAGTGCAGCCTATTTAGGGTACTTCTATTAACCCGGCGACTATATAAGAGTCACCACACAGCAGAGGCAACCTTCAGGTCACGCCCTGCGGGGAGGAAACCAACAGCACGGTAACATTGTCACTGCCGCCGTTATCCAGCGCCGACTGAACCAACTGATCAACCGTTGCCTGCACATCGACTTGCCGTGACAAAATACGGATAATTTCATCCACGCTCAGCTCACCACTCAGCCCGTCACTGCACAACAGAATCTGCTGACCGGGATACAAATGCCCCCGCACCAGCCCCACTTCGAGTCTGCTCAGACTCTCCATGCCGATGGCCTGGGTAATGAAATTCCGCTGTGGGTGAATTTCTGCCTCTTCCGCGGTAATGTCACCCTGATCCACCATCAGCTGCACCAGGGAGTGATCGCGGGTGATCTGTGTCAGAGTGCCATGACGCCAAAGATAGGCCCGGCTGTCCCCAACCCACACCACTTCGAAACTGTCGCCATCGATCTTCACCGCCAGGGCTGTGGATCCCATACCGGAGCGCCCCTTGCCATCACGCACAGCAGCGAGCACCGCGTGGTGCGCCTTAACCAGCGCCTCGGCCATTGGCGTACCGGAACGGACTTCGCTCTGTATCTGCTCGACGACAATCTGACTGGCCACCTCACCGCACTCGTGCCCCCCCATACCATCGGCAAGCACGCATAGCCTCAACTCTGCGTCGATGAGGTAACAATCCTCGTTACGAGGCCGAATATGGCCGATATGGGTGTCATGTCCGCAAGTAAAAATAGTCATCGTTAAAGCGTGATTCCAGTCTACAAACGTGGTACGTGAAATTAGCGGGGCTAATAAAGGAAGGGAACCATAGCGAAACACAATATATGGTGCAATAAAATCCGCGAAATAATTGCAGATAAGTCAGTCCCGAAAAGGCCGTCAACGTTCGGGTAGCAGGCGGTATGCATTACTATCGATAAAAATATTCACCAGATCCCGTTCGATTTTACCCCGTGCCGCCTCATCACGGAGGATATCCAATGCCAGTTCTTCCGGCAGGCTCTGTTTGTAGGGCCGATCTCCCGCTGTCAATGCATCGTAAATATCCGTCACCGTCATGATACGGGCCTGCAGGGGGATCTGTTCGCGCCCGAGTCCACGCGGGTAACCGGAACCATCAAGCTTCTCGTGATGGCTGTAGGCAATATCAGGGACAGATGCCAGCCCCTTGGTCCATGGGATGTGCTGCAAAAAGGCGTAAGTATGCGACACATGGTATTCGATTTCCTGGCGTTCATCCGGCGTCAGGCTGCCACGCGCCAAAGTCAGTGCCTCCATTTCAAACGCCGACAGGAGTGGGATAGGCTCTCCACCTTCACCCGGGAAACAATAATCCACCACTTGCTGCAATGCCGGAGGAATCGTCTGATGAAAGACGGCAGGCTCATTGGCCTCGACAATGAGCGCCATAAACTGGCGAATACGCTGTGTCTCCTGCGCCAAATTCCGCTCCATACGACGCCGGCGGATGCGGAACTCTTCCGCACTCAGCTGCTCAAGTTCCTGCTGATCCAGTAATTCACGGTAGGCGTGCCGCTCCAGGCTGGCGCAGGCGTACTGGAAGCGTGCCTGCATCAATTCAAACTGGCGCGGGTACAGCTTGTGGGATTTTGTCAGCACATGCTCTCGCACACCGACCTTGCCAAAGTCATGCAGCAGAGCAGCGTAACGCAATTCATTCATCTGTTCGCGGGTAAAATTGACCTCACGCAGTGCCGGCACACTGGAACGCCCCACGGCCTCGGCCAAACGCTGGCTGTATTCAGCAACGCGAAACGAATGACCCGCAGTACTGGGGTCTCGTGCCTCAATAGCATGCACCGAGGCGGTGACGAAGCCTTCGAAGAGCTGTCGGATATCCTCGACCAGACCCAGATTTTTCAGTGCAATGGCGGCCTGCACGCCGATGCCGGAGAGAATCTGCAGATCTTCGCTATCAAAGGCATGTGTACTGCAGGTATCCACCTGAATCAGTCCCAGTACCTCATCATCGAGCAACAGCGGCACACACATCACACTGCGAATACCCAGGCCGATGATGGACTCGTGGCTGTCGAAACGTTTGTCGCTGCTGGCATCGCTGGAAAGGATTGCCCGGTGCCGGCTGATGACTTCATTGACAATCGCACGCGACAAGACGGCCTCCACCGACCGTTCCTCGCGGCTCATCGCCACCACGGGCTTGAGCGATTCACCGCATTGCCCCGGTTCAATACACAGCAAACCATAGGCATGCTCGGCGGCGGGAAAGATATCGAAGATGAAATCCATCACCTTGGCCAACAAGTCTTCGTGGTTATTCTGACCACCCAGACCAATACTGACCTGCGCCAACGCCCGCAAACGGCGCTGCACGTCTGTGGCCGCGACACGATCTTCATCCAGGTTGGCCTTAAGAAGCTGCAGGGCTTCCTGGGCATCGATGGCCATGCTCAGATCGGGTTTCGTGCTTTTCGAGCCGACCAAAAGCAGGGAGGCGGTGCTGGCCTGCCGCTCTGCCAAGCCATCACCGGCAATCAAGGCCAGGTCAAAGGCCCCTTCATTGTGACCGACTTCAGACTCCCATGAACAACCGGCCGGCGCGTCATCATTGCCACTGGTCGCTGGGCGAAAACGTAGATGTACCCCACCTAATTGAAGATTACTCCCTTCACGCAAGGCATAGAACTCCTTCGGCGTCAGCGGACGTGCATTGAGCAAGGTACCATTGGTGGAGTCGAGATCCTGGATTACATAACCGCCGTTGCGCCGTATAATCCGTGCATGCTGGCGGCTGACACGGCTGTCCGGCAAACGAATATGGCTATCATAGTCAGCCGATTCTTCTTCACTGCGCCCAACCAGGGTCTCATCGTGAAGGGGGAAGCTCTTGCCAGCAAGGGTACCATTGAGCACCTCCAGCGAGGCCGTATGAAGAATGTCAATCATTGTCATGAAACATCAGCCATCACGTCGAAAATCCAAGCCAGAATACGGAAATCATCTCAGTGAATACCACCTTTTGCCCATTCCTTCGATCTTTTTCGTTCAATATGCCCAATATTTTTTCTTACCTGGATGTCGACACCAAGAACAGGCACTCTTGGGTGGGAAGCGAAAGCACGACTGCATGGACGCAGGAGCTAGGGCACCAAAAGTAGGCGCTTTTCTTACAGAACCTACTTTTGGTAGGCGACGCAGGAGCAGTTGCCGAGGACGCGGTCGCTTTAACGCCACAGGACATCCCCTCTCCGTCACCCATCATTACCGAGTGGGATACGAGACTTTTGTCAAACCAAGGCCTGGTGAAACCCATGCCCTGCGCGATCTTTACGACAAATTTCATAAAATATCCGGACTAACACAAACATCCAATCAGCAACAAGGTTTTATTACCTCGAATCAATCCCGTATCCGCGTATAATGCCCCGGGACAGTGCCATCGGAACGGAATTTTTTAGGTATTGACCATATTTGCAGGCGCCAACAGTGACCAATAAAATACTGAAAGTCCCAAAAAAATTAAAACCCGTCACCCTGTGGGTACACCCCGAAGGCCGTGTCCGGGGTTCACTCTATTTGCGAGAGCAAAGCCCCGACCATGCCGGCCCGGAACAACCGCTGGAGGTTCTCAACCAATGCACCCCATTCGTTGTTATCAAACGCGAAGAACCGGATGAACTACGGTTTTATAACATGCGCTCCATCATCCGCGTGGAATATGCAGCGGAACAAGAGGAACCATGCACGGATATCCCCCGGCAACGCTGCCAGATGCAGATGATGGATGGCTCATTTATCGCCGGCTCCATCTGTGAGCAGCTGCCGCCAGCACGCGCACGACTACTGGATTATCTTAACCGAACCGATGAATGTTTTATCAAGATGCACATGGACGAAGGTAGCATTTACCTCATCAACAAGGCCTACATCATCCATGCCCATGTGGATGATGCAGCCGACGACGCAAACTAACAAGAGGCCCGCTGTATGAGCCTGCTGTCCGGTTTTCAGGCAAATCGCGCCATTGCCGCGTTGCTGACGGAAAACGCTGCCGCAACCCCCGAGGGCAAACGGGCCGCAGTCAAACTCAAGAAAATCGGCGAACCCGCCATTCCCAAACTCATCGAAGCCCTGGGCAATACCGGGCACCCCGCAGTGATTGAGCAGCTGCTGCTGGGCTTCGTACGCAATACCACCCTGTCCTATTATCTGACCGCCCTGGCCAGCGCAGACGACAATATCATCGCCGGCGTCAAGCGTATCCTGTGCCGTTCGGGCGACTTCGAGCCCAACCAGCTGTTCGAACACTTCGACCATCCGGACATTTCCAAGTCGGCCCTGAGTGAAATCCTCATGACCCACTCGACACGTGTCAAGCCCAACATCCTGCTGGGCATGCTGGACCAGGTTTCCAGCAAGATTCGCCCCATACTCTACCGGCTGCTGGACAAGGTGGCCGACGAAGCGCTGCTACCGGACATCATCCACCGACTGGACAGCAAACAACCCATGGTACGCACACACCTGGTGCAGGTATTGGCCCGCTTTGACAGCCCGTACAGCCTGAACGCCCTGATCGACGCCCTCGACGACCCCAACAAGGCGGTACGCCAGTCCGCCCTGCAGGGCCTGGCGAAGATGCAGGCGCCGCAGGCTGTCGAGGCCATCTGCCGGCTGCTCGGTGACCCCGATCTCACCGTGCAGGCCACCGCCATTGAGACCCTGATCAAGATCCGCGCCCCAAATACCGTAAAATACCTGATCGATGTCCTGCAGGATGAATCCGAATATGTGCGCCGCGCCGCCGTGGAAGTCCTCAACGAGATCGGTGATCAGAATGCCGTCAAGAATTTACTCAACGCCCTGCGCGACGTGGACTGGTGGGTCAAGGTACGTGCCGCTGACGCCCTCGGCGCCATCGGCGGCCCCAAGGTGTTCGACGCCATCCTCGCGCTGATCCGCGACGAAGACGAATTTCTGCGCCGCACCGCAGTGGAAATCCTCAACACCAGCAAGGATCCGCGCGCCTTTGATCGCCTCATCGAGGCCCTGCGTGATGACGACTGGTGGGTGCGTGAACGCGCCGTGGACGCCCTCGCCGGTATCGGCGACGAACGCGCCGTGCCCTACCTCATCACCATGCTGGAAGAAAATCCCGAGGCAGGCCAGGTCGTGATCCGAGCACTACACAATCTCGGCGACAAACGGGCCATCAACCCGTTACTAAAACAGCTCGAGCACACCGACAATACAGTGCGCAAAGAGGCCCTGCGCGCCCTACAGACCCTCACCGATGAATCCAATGCCGGCAGAGTGCAGGAGGCCGCCACCGAACTCATGAATGTGAGTCAGGACGAAGTGGGCAATGTCGCCAGTGAGACGGTGAAAAGCCTCGTCACGCGCTATGGCGACCGCAGCACCCGTATCATGAGCTCCCGGGATGATATCAAGGAAGACGAACCGACACAGATGACCTCGCTATCGGACTCACAGAAAACTCACGCCCTCGAGAGCAGTCCCAACGTCATCGACAGCAGTGACGGCATCATCAATCCCGCCAAGTTGGTGCCCAACAGCATCCTCACCGATCGCTATCACGTCGTGCGCAAGATCGGTGAAGGCGCCTTCGGCACCGCCATCCTGGTGGACGACCTGATGGTCAACGACCAGTTCGTCCTCAAATTTCTCAATCCGCATGTGGCCTCGGATGAGAACATGATCCAACGCTTCCTGCACGAGCTGCGCTACGCACGCAAGATCACCCACGAAAATGTCATCCGCATCTACGACCTGGTCACCTTCGGCCAGACCTACGCCATCTCCATGGAATACTTTCCCAGTCATTCGCTGGCAGACGAGTTGCGCAAGGACGGCTTGATGAACCGTCAGCGCGGGCTGCACATCCTCGGCGAAATCTGCCGGGGCATGGCCCGTGCGCAGGAAGTCAGCGTGGTACATCGTGACCTCAAGCCGGCCAACATCCTCATTAACGACGAGGATATCGTCAAGATCGTCGACTTCGGCCTTGCCGCCGCAGCCAGCAAGTCCGACTCCCGTCTGACCAAGAGCGGAGTCCTGGTAGGCACTCCGACCTACATGGCCCCGGAACAGGTACGCGGTCGCACTATTGATTCGCGTACCGATATCTATACGCTGGGTATCATCATGTATGAGCTGTTCAGCGGCCAGGCGCCGTATACCGGCGAGGAATCCATGGCCATCCTGTTCAAGCATGTGGAGGGCAAAGCCAAGCCACCCCGTGAGATCAACCCGGAAATCCCAAAATCGCTGGAGGCGATCATCACCAAGGCCATGGCGGTCGATCCCGAACAGCGCTTCCAGACCTTCGATGAACTGCGGACAGCGCTCGAGACCGTTGCTAACGGAATAGGACAGACCTGATGGCCCGCATCGACGCCTTCCTCAAACTGGGCCGCGAACAGGGCTGCACCGACATCCATTTCGCCGTCGGCACCCCCCCATTGCTGCGCCTGCTGGGCGACCTGGCGCCGATCAAATACCGTGCCCTCAGCGCAGAAGAGCTGGAAAGCCTGATCTTCGAGATCCTCAACGACAAGCAACGTGCGGCTTTCGACGCCGGTCAGGATCTGGATTTTTCCTACCAGGACGACGAAGTCGGCCGCTTCCGCGTCAGCCTGTTTCGCAAGATCGGCGGCATCGGCGCCGCCTTTCGTATCATCCCAGCCGCCATCCTGACCCTGGAAGACCTGGAACTGCCGCCGGTGGTGGCCAGATTCCTCGATGCCAACCAGGGCCTGATTCTGGTCACCGGCGCCACCGGTACCGGCAAATCCACCACCCTCACCGCCATGCTGGATCTGCTCAACAAGAGCCGGCGGCTAAATATCATCACCCTCGAAGACCCCATCGAACAGATCCACAAAAGCCAGCTGTCGCTGGTGGTACAACGTGAGGTGGGTACCCACGTCGAGAGTTTTGCCGAAGGTCTGCGCGCCGCCCTGCGCGAAGACCCGGACGTGATCCTGGTCGGCGAGCTACGCGACCCGGAAACCATCATGATGGCCATGACCGCCGCCGAGACCGGACACCTGGTGCTGGGCACGCTGCACACCACGTCTGCCGCCAAAACCCTGGATCGCATCATCGATGCCATGCCCACCTCACAAAAGACCCAGGCCAGCCTGTTCCTGGCCCAGCATTTGCGCGGTGTCGTCAGCCAGAAGCTGGTACGCGCGGCGGATGGTCGCTCACGCAAAGCCATCGTGGAAATCTTCGTCAACACCCCGGCCATCGCCAATCTGATTGTCAGCGGCAAGGTCTTTCAGATTCCTGCCGTGCTGCAAACCGGACGCAACAAGGGCATGCAGTTGATGGATCAGGCCCTGCTGGAGGCCATCCAGCGCAAAGAGATCGACCCGGACGACGCCTACATCCACGCCACGGAAAAACAGCAGTTCCAGCGCTTCGTCAGCGATCCTGATCTGCTGCCCCAGGTTGATCTGGCCGTCTCATGAGCCGCGTCAACGCCTTCCTCGAACTGCTGGTCAAGCAAAAGGGCTCCGACCTGCATCTGGTGTCCGGCAATCCACCGCGCATCCGCCTGTTTGGCGAAATCCACGCGGTGAAATATCGTGAACTGAGCAACGACGAGACCCGGGATCTGCTGTTCGAAATCATGCCCGAACACGCACGGCAACGCTTCGAGAGCCGTGGCGGCGCCGATTTTGCCTATGAAATCCCTGGCGTATCCCGTTTCCGTGTCAATGCCTTCCGCCACCTCAATGGCATCGGCGCCGTATTCCGTGCCGTACCGGGCAACGTCGTACCACTGGAGGAACTGCGTCTGCCCATGTCGCTGAAAAACCTCGCCCGCCAGCGCAAGGGACTGATTCTGGTCACCGGCCCCACTGGTTCCGGCAAGTCCACCACCCTGGCGGCGATGATCGACTACATCAACAACCAACGCAAAGGCCACATCATCACCATCGAAGACCCGGTGGAACACCTGCACGAAAATAAGGGCTGCCTGATCAGCCAGCGCGAGATCGGCGAACATACCGACAGTTTCGCCCATGCCCTGCGCTCCGCCCTGCGCGAAGACCCGGACGTCATCCTGGTCGGTGAGATGCGTGATCTGGAGACCATCAGCCTGGCCGTCACCGCTGCGGAGATGGGTATCCTGATCCTCGCCACCCTGCACACCAACGGCGCCGCGGCCGCCATCGACCGTATCATCAACGTCTTTCCGCCCGGCGAGGAGCCCTATATCCGTACTATGCTCTCCACTTCATTGTGCGGCGTAGTCTCACAGCAGTTAGTGCGCACCGCCGATCAGCGCGGCCGACTTGCAGCTGTCGAGACTCTGATCAATAATGCAGCAACATCGAACATCATTCGTGAAGGCAAGACCGAGCAGCTCGAAAACGTCATCCAGGGCGGCGCCCTGCAGGGCATGCAGAGCATCGACACGGCCTTGCGTCGGCTACTCGACGAAAAACTTATCACGGGTGAGGAAGCCTATCGGAAGGCACGAACCAAGTCGAACTTCGAGCAATACAGGGAACAAGATGAGTCAGCCCCAACCCCCACGCCAACCACCCCAAATTAGTCTGGTGAAAGATTCCAGCCCTCCGTCAAACCACACAGAAGGGACCGCCCCCATGGCGAGTACGGAGTCCCCCAAGGCCGAACGAAAGCTCATTTTGACGCTGGAAGGCGACGTGGTGCGCGAATACACCGTTAGCCCCAGAAGCATCAGCATCGGCCGCAAACACGGCAACGACATCCAGCTCAACGACCTCACCATCAGTGGTCGCCATGCCATGATTACCAACATCCCGGACTATGTCTTTATTGAAGACCTGGGTAGCACCAACGGCACCCTGGTCAATGGCAACCACATCAAAAAAGTGGCACTGGAACACGGTGACATCATCCAGATCGGCCATCACCAGTTCACCTATCTGTGTCAGACCGAGGCCAAATACGAACCCACCATGTTCGTCAAGGCCGAGTTCGACGAAACCCAGATGATCATCCCCGAATGGGATGAGACCAATGAAGCCATCATCAAGGGCCAGCCATTGGGTGGGCTACGCACCCTCAACGGGCCCGTCACCAAATCCGTGATGGAGCTGCGCAAAGCCTACAACGCCATCGGCTTTCAGAGTAAACGCATGGCCCTCATCACACGCGGCACCAAAGGCTACACCATCGCCGCCGTCACCAGCACCCGCAGCCGGCGCGCCATGGACATCCCCCTCGTCAACGGCATTCCTCTGAGCACAGAACCCCAGCCTCTGAATGAAAACGACGTCATCAATATCGCCGGTTTCGAAGTGGAATTCTATTACATTCGCTGACGGCTCTTTCTTTTGGTTACGGTTACACGCCGATCAAGGACACACAACTTCACTGAGAGAAGGTTGAAATGAATGGAAAACTGATCCTGACCCTTGATGGAGAGATCATCAACGAATACCCCATAGAGGAAGAATCCCTGACCATTGGTCGCAAGCACGGCAATGAAGTACAACTCAATGACCTCACCATCAGCGGGCGCCACGCACTGATCATCGCACAGGGCAAACAGACTTATATCGAGGATCTGGGCAGCACCAACGGTACCCTGCTCAACGGCAGCCACATCAAAAGCGCCATACTCAAACATGGCGACATCATCCAGACCGGCCATCACCAGTTCACCTTCCTGTGCGAAGGTCAGGCAAAGTATGAGACCACCATGTTCGTCATGGCGGAACAGGATGAAACCAAGATGGTGTTGCCGGAATGGGAATCCCGTGAAGAAAGCATCGAGAGCCAACCCCTGGCAGGTCTTCGTACCCTCAACGGCCCCCTTGCCCGCACCGTCATGGAACTGCGCAAACCCTTCAACACCGTGGGCTTTCAGGGCCAGAAGCTGGCGCTCATCAGCCGTGGCCTGGAAGGCTACAATATCTGTGCCGTGCCCTGCAATCAGGATCACCAAGGCACCGGCGTCTCCCTGCTGAATAATGAACCCCTCGGTTCCACACCACAGAACCTCAAGACCAGTGATATCATCAATATCGCCGGTTTCGAGGTCGAGTTCTTCCTCATCGACTAATCCAGATATTTTATTCGTCCCGTTTTAAGGTTAAAACCACCGCCTTTAGGCGGTCAGATTTATCCGTGCCGCTTGTTGTATGGGTTGTTGAAGGTGCGTAAGCAAGTTGTTTCGGTTGTCTTTGTAGGATGCTGGTGATGACAGGTGTTCGATCGATGCGGTTCGTGCACTCACCACGTCCGGATTGCCGAGAATCATGGCAGGGCTGGGTAAAACGGATCGACCCGTATACGGACTTTCAGTCCGTAAAACTAACCCATCCGCTTTAGCAAGTGATTGTGGATTTTTTTTACGTCAATTCCCACGTCTTTTATCGTCTCAAACAGGCAGGAAAGGCCATTGGTATCCTGCAGATGAAAAACGTCCGTGATGAACTTACCAGCCGCAGCGAAATCTTCGTACGCAAAGACAGCGGCATCGACACTATCGACCAACTCAAGGGACAGGACATTGCCTACATCAGTCCCATGGGCGCCGGCGGTTATCTGGCGCCACGAGCCTATCTGATATCCCACGGCATCGACTCCGGTGTCGAATTGAAGGAACACTTCACCAAAAACCTGTCCAGTTCCATCCACGCCGTGTTGTTGAACGACACCAGCGCCGGCACCATGTGTGGCGTCAATTTCGACCTGATGAATAAAAAGATGGACATGGGCGAACTGAAAATCCTTGCGGTCAGCGACCCCTACCCCGAAAGCATCATTGCCGCAAACCCATCCCTGGATGCAAAGACCATCGCAAGATTCACACAAGCGGTCATTCACATGAAAGGCAGTCCTGCCGGGCAGCGGGTGCTAAAAAACATGCAAACCCTGAAAATCCGCGAATTCATCCCCTACGATCCCGCCATCGAACAACTGACGGAAAGGCTCTTGCAGCAGGCGAAACTGACACACTGACATGCGATCCAGACTCTTTACCCGGCTCGCATTGAGCATCACCCTGCTGTTGACCTTTGCCCTGCTGACCCTTGGCTATCTGCTGCTCGAAGACGCCCAGAAAAAATTTCTCCATGAGCGCCAGCAACAGGTCAAAGGACAAGCGATCACCCTCGCCAACGGCAGCCTGGATGGCCTGATCGCCCGCGATTACGAATTACTGGAAAACTGGCTGCAATCGGTCATGCCGGCGGATTTTTACGCCTACGCCTTTCTCTCCTCAGCGGCGGGAAAGATCATCAGCCACACCAATTTGTCGCAGATCGGCCACGCTATCGCCTTCATGGAACTGGACGACGTCCTGATCCGGCAAACAACTGACAATGGCCGCCAGGTCGAGGAAATTATCCACCCGATCAAGATCGGCAACAAATATCTGGCCAATGCCCACCTCGCCTATTACCTGGATGACGTCTCCTTCTACAGCGATACTGCGGCCTTCAACATCATCTTCGTACTGACGTTGTTTCTGCTGATATTACTGGCCGCCGTATTACTGATCGTCAAACATTTTCTCAACCCCATCATCAGACTGACCCACATCATCACGACCACCTCGCTGGGTGCCGCGCGCAACAATCCACTGGATTCCCGGCTGCTGAAACGCGATGACGAAATCGGCATCCTGGCGCGCGAATTCCAGAACATGATCGTTCGCCTGCGCGACTCCTACACCGCATTGCAAAACGAAGAGGCACGTTTGCGCAAAATGGTCGAAAAGAAAACCTTCGACCTGCAACAGGCCAACAAGGCGCTGGAAGCCTTCTCCTATTCCATATCCCACGACCTGCGCGCGCCCCTGCGCGCCATCAACGGGTTCAGTCAGGCGCTGAGCGAGGATTACGGCCAGGCCCTGGACGAAACCGCCCAGGGCTACATCGAGCGCATCCACAAGGGCGCGCTGCGTATGGAACAACTGATCGAGGCATTACTGAAGCTGTCGCGGATACAACGCAGCGAACTGAACAAGAGCCGCGTCGATCTGAGCAAGCTGGCCCGCACCAGCATTCAGCGTCTGCAGGAACAGCACCCGGCACACAACGTCGAAGTACACATCAGCGAAGGCCTGATGGTCAACGGCGACAAACACCTGCTCTCCGTGATGATGGAAAACCTGATCGGCAATGCCTGGAAATACTCATCGAAGAAGGTGCAGCCGAGGATCGATTTTTTCGCGCAGGAAGAAAATGGCAAAACCCTGTACTGCGTCAGAGACAACGGCGCCGGTTTTGATATGCAATTAGCCAAAGACAAATTGTTCGGTACCTTTCAACGATTGCACAGCAGCAGAGAATTCGAAGGCTCGGGCATCGGTCTGGCCACGGTACAACGTATCATCACCCTGCACGAAGGCCGCATCCGGGCAGAATCGGCAGTGGACAAGGGTGCCAGCTTTTATTTCACCCTGCCGGAATAACTCCGGAATATTAAGGGCACTCCTGCGCACGGCGGCAAGGCCGAAAATATTCACAGACGGTAAATAAACAACCCCACAGCAAGCTATTTCACTACACGAAAGCGGGGTATTGAAGGGTGTTGACTGAGTCTTGAGAGACTTGGCATACCGTCATTCCCGCGCAAGCGGGAATCTAGAGTGTAGGAAACTTCAAGCATGCTGGATGACTCGCTCCGGCGAAAACTGGATCCCGGGGCGGCAATCTCTGGATTCCGGCTAAAAACAAGCCGGAATGACGATAATCGCAGCAAGCTGCGGGGACTTCGACCCAGAGAGATTAAAGAGATGGTGCCCGGGGCCGGAATCGAACCGGCACGGCCGCGAAGCCGAGGGATTTTAAGTCCCTTGTGTCTACCAGTTTCACCACCCGGGCGACGAGCGGTTTCAACAGCAGTAACTATTACAGAAAACCATCGGCGCGGGAAGCGCGACAGGATCGTTACCGTGCGGAAAAATATCGAAAGAACTGAGAATGGCGGACGATAAGTGGAGGCTGAGCCCGGAGTCGAACCGAGGTACACGGATTTGCAGTCCGCTGCATAGCCACTCTGCCACTCAGCCAGTTATCGATCAAAGAACCCCTCCCCCCCAACTGAAAAAACCCCGACCCTTCGACCGAGGCATTTTTATACATCAAAGGACAGGCCAGAGGGATAAACCCAAAGGTTCAAACAAACGATTTGGAGCGGGAAACGAGATTCGAACTCGCGACCCCAACCTTGGCAAGGTTGTGCTCTACCAGCTGAGCTATTCCCGCGTCACGTCTTCAAGAGCGCTGTATTTTACAGCCCGAGGGAGGACTGTCAAGCCTTTCACCCCCCGTCACCACACTAAAGAAGCAGGGCACTTTAAATAAGCGCCCTTCACTTCGAAGCCGCATCGGAGAGGCTGGGCCAGGCCGCACGCAGGTAGATGAACATGGACCACAGGGTCAGCCCGGCGGCCACGTACAACAGCACAAAACCGATTTCGGCGGTGGGAAAATGGCCGACCGGTTCACGGTATAGCAACAGCAACAGAGCCAGCATCTGTGCACTGGTTTTGATCTTGCCGATGGTGGATACGGCCACCAGGGTACGAGCACCGACCTCGGCCATCCACTCGCGCAGGGCGGAGATCACGATCTCGCGGCCGATAATAATCAGCGCTGGCAAGGCCAGCAGCAAGTCGGCAAAGGGGGTCGGGTTGATGTCCACCAGCATCACCAGTGCCGCCGCCACCATCAACTTGTCGGCCACCGGATCGAGAAAGGCGCCAAAGGCCGAGGTCTGCTGCCAGCGCCGCGCCAGATAGCCATCCAGCCAGTCGGTAATGGCAGCGATGGCAAACACCGCCGTCACCGCCACATGGGCCCAGGGCAGCGGCAGATAGAACAGCACGGCAAACACCGGAATCAGGGCGATGCGCAGCAGGGTGAGGATGTTGGGGAGGTTATAAGTCATGGAGATCGTGTGCTAAGGCATTCATTCGTCCGCGTGGAAGACATCATATACTTTTTGCGCCAGATTTTTACTGATACCCGGCACACTGGCCAAATCCTTCACCCCGGCGCGGGCCACTTCCTGCAAACCGCCGAACTGTTTCAACAGCTGCTGGCGCCGTTTCGGTCCCAGTCCGCTGATGCCCTCCAGCACCGAGGTATTGCGCTTCTTGGCACGGCGCTGGCGATGACCGGTAATGGCGAAACGGTGCGCCTCGTCGCGTATCTGCTGGATCACGTGCAGGGCCGGTGAATCCGCCGGCAGGCTCATCTCCCGACCGGCGAACACCAGCACCTCCTGGCCCGGCTTGCGCGATGGCCCCTTGGCCACCCCGAGCAGGCTAACACCACTGATCTGCAATTCCTCCAGTACCGCCACGGCCTGCGCCACCTGCCCCTTGCCGCCGTCGACGATCAGGATATCCGGCAGCTTGCCCTCGCCCTTTTTCAGCCGCGTGTAGCGCCGCATCAGCGCTTGATGCATGGCGGCATAGTCGTCACCGGGGATAATGCCCTCGATGTTGAAGCGGCGATAGTCGGCCTTCAGCGGGCCGTTGCCGTCCAGCACCACGCAGGAGGCCACGGTGGCCTCGCCCATGGTATGGCTGATATCGAAACACTCCAACCGCTGTGGCAGGCTATCCAGCCCCAGCGCATCCTGCAAGGCCTCCAGTCGTTTCAGCACACCGGCCTTGCCGGCCAGACGGCTGCGTAAGGCAGTGCGGGCATTGGCCTCCGCCATCTGCTGCCAGCGCGCACGCTCGCCGCGCAGACGCCAGATCAGCTGTATTTTATGGCCACCCTGCTCCGAGAGCACGGACTGCAGCACCCCGGCGGCCTCCGGTTCAGCATTGAGCAAAATCTGCGGCGGAATTTCACGGCCACCCGCCCCTTCGCCACTCAAATAGAACTGTGCCACAAAGGCCGCCAAAATATCCGCCGGCTCGGCATCCTCGGTCTGCCGCGGGAAATAGGACTTGTTGCCCAAATTGCGTCCGCCACGAATAAAGAATACCTGCACACAGGCCGTGCCACCCTCACTGACCACGGCGATCACGTCGCGGTCGCCGCCCTCACCGCTGACCGACTGCGTCTCCTGCATGCGCCGCAGGCTGGCGATCTGGTCGCGAAAACGCGCCGCCTGCTCGAATTGCAGGGCTTTGGCAGCCGCCTCCATGCGGATCACCAACTCGTCGATGAGGCTGGAATTGCGACCTTCAAGGAACATCACCGCGTGGCGCACATCCTCGGCATAGTCCGCGCGGGAAATGAGACTCACGCAGGGCGCGGTACAGCGTTCGATCTGATATTGCAGACAGGGCCGCGAGCGGTTGCCATAGAAGCTGTCCTCGCACTGGCGCACACGAAACACCTTTTGCAATATATGCAGGCTTTCACGCACCGAACCCGCCGAGGGATAAGGGCCGAAGTAACGCCCCTTGAGGCGTCTGGCGCCGCGATGGTAGCCAAGGCGTGGATAATCGTGGTTGGCGGAGAGAAAGAGAAACGGATAGCTCTTGTCGTCGCGCATGAGGATGTTGTAGCGCGGCTTGAGCTGCTTGATGAGATTGTTCTCCAGCAGCAGGGCCTCGTTCTCGGTATGGGTGACGGTCACCTCCACGCCACAAATCTGCGCCACCAGGGCGCGGGTCTTGGGACTCTGCACCGTGCGCTGAAAGTAACTCGACACACGCTTCTTCAGGTTGCGCGCCTTGCCCACGTACAGCACCGTGCCCTCGGCGTCGAGCATGCGGTAGACGCCGGGCCTGCCGGTCAACGTGCCGAGAAATACCTTGGCATCGAAGGCCGGGGTGTCGTTCGGTTCAATCATACGAATCAATCATGCTGTATCAACGTCTACAATTTAGAGAGATATCCACTATTCGTAGGAGCGGGCCATGCCCGCGATA
>JALTPW010000457.1 GCA_026999335.1 Chromatiales bacterium | reverse complement strand
GAAATCGTCGCTTATTTCACGGGTTTTCGGGCTGGCACTAAGTAGAATTAATAATTATCGGGCTCAAGGAAACAGGCTTCCCGATTATTACCTCTCTGGACAATATGGTAAGAAAGGTCTAGAAGATACATCCTTGCTCGACGCAGCATTGCAATTCCTTTGCTATATTTGAGATACGAATAGGCACGATAACAGAACGCGGCAATGGGTTAAATTTAATCCCTCTTTCCCCTTGGGCGGGTTGTTTTCACAACGACAAGCATACAGCAGGAGCTAACCATGGCGAGCAGCAGAATTCCAGGCCCACTCGGGATAGGGCCGGCCTCTCCCCCCATTGACGATGGCACATTGGCGCTGACGAATTCACCGCTGCCGGGGCCTCTCGGCATTGGAACGCCTACAAGCTATTTTTCGGAATTGTGTACCGGCAGGGATCCAAAGCTGACCCTGCGGGAAGAGGCCACCCTGCGTGCATTATTGAAGCAGTATCCTGGCGATGAGGTTCTGGCCCTGGGTGAACTCACGGAAATCCTGCCCGCCAGCGAGGACAGCCTCAAGGCCTTCGCCGGCGGCCTGCTGGGCGCCTCCCGAGCCCGGGGCAAAGGGTATATTCAGGCATTGCAGGCCTATAACGACAGCCTGGTGCAGTGGAAAAACGCGCCCAAAAAACAGCGCAACAACATCAAGATAGAAAAAGTGCAACCGGCCCATGAACGGCTCAACGCATCCTATAACAGCGAACTGAGGCGCATGGCCCGCCGGGGATCGCCCGCCTTGAAAAGCCCACGGCAGGGCATGCGGGTACTGCGCAGCCGCCAGCACAGCATTGACCTAACCGGCAGCCGTGATGTCTGGCGCCTGAAGAGCCTCCTGAAAATTGCCCGAGTGAGCGCCTATGGCACCATCATCATCGATGCCGGACTGGCGGGGCAGAAAGTACAGGATGCCCGTGATGCGGGAGAGAATGCGGAGAAAGTGGCGTATGAGGAGTATGGGGCGTTGATTGGGAGTATCGTGACAGCGGGTGCTGCCGCCTTTGCTGTCGGTACCTTTCTTGATCCAGGGTTGATTATCCTTACTGTAGTTGGTGGGATCAGCGCGTTAGTCGGTGCGGGAAGTGGCCGTGATCTTGGCAAATTGCTCTATGAGCA
>JALTPW010000456.1 GCA_026999335.1 Chromatiales bacterium | reverse complement strand
AACAAGATGGCGAAAATCACGGAAAGAATCATGCATGAACCTTAAGCGTAAAATTGAACGGTTTGCCTGATGCCTGCCCGGCGGCAGGCTGACGACCGGTCAGCCATAAACGACACGTTCCTTAATCCGGAAAAGCACCGTCATTTCCGCGTAGGCGGGAATCCAGGATGTATCTCGCGACTCTGGATTACTGACCTGTGTGAGAATGACGGTATTCCGGGTCTTTCAAGCCCGTCGTTCCGCTCAGCGATAAATCAGACGCAACCGGTCGGCTTGGGCAGGCCGGCGATTTTGCAGGCCTGCTTGGCCGGGCCGTAGGGGAACAGTTCGTACAGATACTTGCTGTTACCCTTGTCCTTGCCCAGTTTCTTGCCGATGGACTTGGTCAACACGCGCACGGCAGGGGCGATCTGGTATTCGTCATAGTATTCGCGCAGGAAATTGACCACTTCCCAGTGACTGTCGCTCATGTCCAGGCCTTCTTCCTGGGCGATTGCCTTGGCGATATCCATGTCCCAGTCATCGCGATTTTCGAGATAGCCTTCTTCATCGACGGCAACGCTCTTTCCATTTACTTCCAGAGCCATATCGGTCTCTCCTATATCTAACGGTTAAGTAATGTGCTGGCTGAAAAATCAGAGCCAGGATTGGGTCTTGTCGTATTTTGCCACTAAATCCACGAAGCCGCTGTAATCGATAATATCGATGCCGTCGATGACACGGCTTGCGTCGATACCTCGCGCCTTGAGGTCGGGCCCTATTACATAGAAAGAAACCGCCTTCATGGCACTTTCCACCATGGGGGATTTCTGTGTGCCCTGCATGGCGCCATAAACACCGTCTTCAATGAGAAGCACGGCGCTGCCTTTTAGCGCATGCTGGATGCAGGACTCCAGCGTATTGCGATCCAGGGGTGATTTGTTGACGGTATGTAACATCGATGGTTTCTCCCTAAAAACTCAGTACCACGTCCTGGGCTTGCATGATCTCGGCAAGCTCGGCCGCGCTGACGAGCTTGATGGAGTCCTTTTCCGCCCAATCATCGTCTTCATCCTCATAGGTGAGGGGGAGCAGGTCGTCCAGGCTCAGGCCACGGGCCTCCAGAGATTCTCTTTCGACGTAGATCTTGTTGACGTCGTAGTCACCCAGGGCCTTGTAGGTCGGGGAAAAATTCTTTACACCCAGTTCATCGGTTTGCTGGCCTCGGGTGAGCTGAAACACGCCATCATCGAGAAAGGCGAGACTGACGTCCTGTTCGAAGGCGGCGCCGATCAATACCACTTCCAGTGACTCCAGGGCATAGATGGTGCCGTAGGGTGCCTTGCGGTTGACATATAAAAAACGCTTGGACATAACGCTCCCCTTAATCGCCGAAGGTAATGAGACGGTCGGCCTCGATGCCGGCATCAATCAGCTGGCCGAGCCCGGAAATGCGGAATCCCGCAGCAATATTGTCGGCATCCTTGCCATTGCGTCTGGCCTCGTCGGCATCGGCGATACCGCGGCGCTGGGCCGCGGCCACACACAGCACGAGATCAATCTCGTGTTCCTGCGCCAGTTCCGACCAGCGATTGACGATGTTGCGATCATCCTGTGGCGGGGTGGTCAGACGTGTGCCGTTGTTGACGCCGTCATGGTAGAAAAAGATGCGATAGATCTCGTGCCCTTTCTCCAACGCGGCCTGGGTGAAGTTGTAGGCCGTATCCGCCGCTTGGTGCGTATAAGGCCCTTCGCTGACCAGGATTGAAAACTTCATGGGATTCCTCCGGCCCTATTCATCGAGAGTATTCATTGACCACACGCCCTAGAAACGGATATGTGCCGAGGCGTTGAGAGTATGACGGCCACCGCGCCAGTTTTCGACATGGAATTTGGTGAACGGCAGTTCGGTCAGCTCGAAAAAACGTGGCCAACCGATGCGTTCGACCCAGTCACCGATGCGTTCCCAATCCTTGGCGTCGTCTTTGTAGATGGACAGAATTTTCTGCACGATTCCGGACACTTCGGGCCAGCGTGGCGGATTGTTGGGGATACCAGCAGCAACCAGTTTATGGAACATGGGCTTGCTGCGCGCATTGGAGTGTTTGCCGCCGATCCAGATGGCCAGCTTGGAGTGCTCGGGATCGTTGATCTGCATGGGCGGACAGGGCGGAAAACAGGCGCCGCAGCAGATGCATTTCTTTTCGTCCACTTCCAGTGAGGGCTTGCCGTTGACGATGGCCGGACGGATGGCGGCAACCGGACAGCGGGCGACCACGGAGGGGCGTTCGCAGACGTTGGCCACCAGGTCGTGATTGATTTTTGGCGGCTTGGTGTGCTGGATATTGATGGCGATATCGCCCTGGCCACCACAGTTGATCTGGCAGCAGGAGGTGGTGATGTGCACGCGATTGGGCATTTTTTCTGCGGTGAACTCGTCGTGCAGTTCATCCATCAACGCCTTCACCACGCCGGAGGCGTCGGTGCCGGGGATATCGCAGTGCAACCAGCCCTGGGTGTGGGAGATCATGGTCACGGATGGGCCGGTGCCGCCCACCGGGTAGCCGGCATCTTCGAAGGCCCGGATCAGAGGCTCGACCTTGGCTTCGTCGGTGACGCTGACTTCCATGTTGGAACGGATGGTGAAGCGCACATAACCATCGGCATATTTGTCGATGATGTCGCACAGCAGGTTGATTTCGTAGGGGCCGAGCTGACGCTGGGTGCCGACACGCACGGTCCATACTTCGTCACCGCTGTTGGCGACGTGACGCAGCACGCCGGGGCGTGGGCGTTCATGATACTTCCAGTGACCGAAGTTCTTGATGTAGGTCGGGTGCATGTATTGAAAGGGGTCGGGTACGCCGCTCTCAATAGGAAAACTGGGTTTATCGCTCATTGGGTCAACCTCCAAAAATGTCTATCGATTTCTTGTGCTGTTCGATTCTGAGCGCTGCTTAACCCGTGGCCTGCTGCTCTTTCCACTTTTCGGCTTCTTCGTCCCAGGTATCCATGCGCACGTAGCTGCTCTGGCGCGTTTCGCTGATCATGTGTGGGTCGACCTCAAGATCGATGCCCTCGAGGAAATTGGTCAGGCCGATGCGGTCGATGGTTTCACCGACACGTTCGTGCTCCAGGGCGTTCTCGGCCCAAAAATCGATGATCTCTTCGGCCAGCTCGACGATACGCTCATAATCCTCTTCGCTCTCCAGCTTCATGAAGGGCACCAGGACGGTGCCCATCAGATCGCCAATCTTCAGCGTGCGTTTGCCGCCGAGGAGGATGGTGACGCCCTTGTCATTGCCGGGAGAGAGCGCCTTGGTCATCACGTTGATGCAGTGCATGCAGCGCACACAGTTGCGGTTATCGACCTTGAGACTGTCGTCGCTGTTGAGACCCAGGGCATTGGTGGGGCAGAGGTTGACGACGTTCTCGACCACATAGTCACGGCCCTTGTCGGCGACGAATTTTTTTACTTCTTCCTGGTCGACCTGCATGTCGTCACGCCAGGTGCCGATGACGGCGAAGTCGGAACGCTGAATGGAGTTCATGCAGTCGTTGGGACAGCCGGAGACCTTGAATTTGAATTTGTAGGGCAGGGCCGGGCGGTGCATGTCGTCGAGGAAGTTGTTCACCAGCAGGCGGTGAATCTTCTGCTCGTTGGCGCAGGACTGTTCACAACGGGCGGCGCCGACGCAGGACATGCCGGTACGCACACAGGGGCCGGCGCCACCGAGATCCCAGCCGTAGCTGTTGATCTCATCGAAGAAAGGCTGGGTATTTTCGGTGGTGGCGCCGATGAACATGATGTTACCGGTCTGGCCGTGGAAGGCGATGAGACCGGAGCCGTATTTGCTCCAGGACGTGGACAGCTGGCGCAGCATGTCAGTGGAATAGTGATTGCCGGCCGGCGGCTGCACACGCACGGTGTGAAACTCCCTGGCCTCGGGGAACATGGGCTTGCCGTCCTTGTCCATCAGCTCGGTAAAGCGGGGGATGATGCCGCCGCCATAACCAAAAACGGAGACTGTCCCGCCCTTCCAGTAACCCAGGCGGGTCTCGTAGGAGTGTTCGAGCTGGCCCAGCAGATCCACCATCATGTTGTTATCCATGGCGAGACGTTTCAGACCGGTCACAAAGCTCGGCCAGGGCCCGGATTCCAGCTTGTTCAGCATGGGGGTGTCATGCAATGGCTTGGTGGAGATTTTTTCCTTGGGGAGATAGGTACTGTGCTTCTCGGGATTTTTGGGTTTTTTGGATTTT
>JALTPW010000455.1 GCA_026999335.1 Chromatiales bacterium | reverse complement strand
CTGGACCTGCGTCGAGCAGGTCAAGGCATTACTCGGGATCAGGCACCCACTCATCCTGACGCCGTGGCAACTCTACCGATACGTGAGGGCGCAAAATGAAAGCAGGCGGTAATACCAAGCGAGTATCCAGTAGCGTGCTGCCCGGCGGTGGCTTTGGCGTTCCGGCGCCCGGCGACAGCCTGACAGCGGAAGCCGATAAGCTCAAAAAGCTGCAGGAGGAAAAGCGCCGGCGCCGGCTGCTGTTTGGCCGCCGTTCATTGTTCAGCGCGGGCGAGGAAGGCGTGCGGGATGTGCTCGGATGATTGAACTGCCGAAATCACTGGGATCCGTCGAATCCCTGATCAAGCGCTATGACAAGGCCTGCGAGCACAAAGATCGCTGGAGCAACCACATGCGCGAGTGCTATCACTACGCGATCCCTCACCGCGACACGTTCTACTACAACACCCCCGGCCAGAAGAAAAACGTCCACATATTCGACTCCACAGCCTGCATCGCCACGCAGAAGTTCGCCAGCCGGATGCAGGCCACGCTGGTGCCGCCATGGCGCCGCTGGGCCGTCTTGGCGCCTGGTAATGAGATCCCTGAGAACGAACAGGAAGATGTCGCCCGCGAGCTGGAGGAGCAGACAAAGATCCTTTACAACCACCTGAACCACTCGAATTTTGCGACACAAATGCCCGAGGCCTTTCTTGATCTTGCGGTCAGCACCGGGATCATCGACCTGGAGGAGGGTAGCGGCGACAGCCTTCTGGAGTTCACTGCTGTCCCGCTGGCTGACGTATGCCTCGAAGAAGGGCCGCGTGGCACAATCGAATCACGCTGGCGGCTGCACAAGATGGCGGCCCGCAACGTTCAGCGTGTCTGGCCGACTGGCGATATATCTGCCGCCCTGCAGAAGAAGGTCACAGACAGCCCAGACGAGGAGGTCGAGATCGTCACGGCGATCCTTTACGATGCTGAGGCGCAGATTTACCACAATGTCGCACTGGAAAAGGACCAAAAGCACGTAGTCTTCTACCAGGCCTACGAAGTCAGTCCGTCAATCGCGTTTCGAGAGAACGTGGCCCCTGGCGAGATCTACGGTCGCGGCCGCCTGATGACCCTGTTGCCGGACATAAAGACCGCCAACAAGATGGTGGAGTTTATCCT
>JALTPW010000454.1 GCA_026999335.1 Chromatiales bacterium | reverse complement strand
GGAAGCGCCTGAAATCGTCCCGCGCAACCCCGCCAAGCTCGTGGATTTGTGGCAAGGGTTCATGGAACCGCCAGAGTCATGGGAGGCGCCGAAGAAGGAAAAGCGCAGGGACGGCAAAGGCGAATACTGGAAAACCCCGTACATTGACCGCCTGCGCGAGACGTTGCATGTGTTTCTCTCCCTGCCCAGGGCGTTCCAGGATTTGATCATTTCGGCTAGAACGGACAAGGTATACTGGCGTGGAGATACTAATATGGAGCTGTTCGCCACAATCTGGGATGAGACCTTGCGGATGCGTGAAATGGGCGTGGAGGCATACCGCCAGGAGTGCGTATCCAAAATCAGGCGCCTGAAACTTGGTATGCGTGACGATGGAGGTGGGAAATGAAACTCACCGGAAAGACTTGTCAATGTCCTACCTGCGGGGAATACTTCAGTTGCGATGCATCGTTTTGCAGACACCGCATCGGAGAACTTGGCGGGAAAAGATGTCTTGACAGGATGGAGATGCTGGAAATAGGCATGTGTCAAGACAACAAGGGGGTATGGCGCACAGAAGCAAAATCCGGAGGATGGCACATCGAGGAATGGGACGAGAAATACCGATGCTGGAGGAGGCGAGAACATGGAAAATCGCGGTTACCGTTTTGAGCTATCAGCCGAGATCTCGCTGAAAGGGGACCAGAGGTAAGGTTGGAAAAAAGTCCTCTGAAATCGCCTCTGACGAAGCCTGAGATGCCAACACAAGTGACAAGAGAATGAGCATATACGAAAGACTCTCCGCCCTGGCCCCGAAGACACAAACTCTTGACATCCTCAGTGGAGGGTCTGGAGACCTGACACGGACCGAGATCGCCGGCTTGCTCAGTGGTCTTGACAGGGGGCCGGCAATGCTCGCCTGGCACGCATTTGCAGACGGACCAAGACAGGATGCAGAGATCGCGCTGTTCATGGCGTTGATGGATGAGGCCTCAAAACGTGGGTGGGACATCCCAAAGGGTAAAGAGATCCACAGGAAGATCGCGGACATGGTGCTTGCGATCTATTTACACCCACCCAAATGTCCATCATGCCATGGTCGGGGAGAGGACTATTTTTCAAGCCCCCCAACGGCTTGCAGCAATTGTAAAGGATCAGGAAACTGGCCGATGA
>JALTPW010000453.1 GCA_026999335.1 Chromatiales bacterium | reverse complement strand
TTTTCCGTGAGGGCCTTGGAGTCGGCCAGTCCACTGATGGGGCGAGCCGGGTCGAGGATGACCGCGGCGGTGACCACCGGCCCGGCCAGCGGGCCACGGCCCACTTCGTCGACGCCGGCGACGAGGGTCGCCTGTGTGATAAAACCCGCCCCTAACTGACTATCCATTGACCCGCGCTCCTAAGTGATGTTCAACGATTCTATTCTTACTTTCTTGGCATCGCTGGGCACTGTCCACCAGCGGGTGGCTTCCTCTACCAGAAATGGTGGGCAGTGCCCCTACCTAAACTGACGGCTCACCGGCCGATCAGCGCCAGCACCGCCCGCGCCGCCTGCTGACTGGCATTCTGACGCAGTTCATGATGGATCTCGTCAAAATGCACCATCACCTCGGCGGCCGACTGTCGATTTTCAAGATAGTAGAGCACCGCATGGCCCAGCTGATCCGGCGTCGCTTCGTCCTGCAACAGCTCGGGGACGAGGATGTCGCCGGCGAGCAGGTTGGGCAGTGATATGCTCTTCACCTTCAGCAGACGCCTGGCCAGCCAGTAGCTGAAAGGCGCCATGCGGTAGGCCACCACCATCGGGCGCTTGAGCAACATGGCTTCCAGGCTGGCCGTGCCGGAGGCCAGCAACACTACGTCGGCGGCGGTCATCACTTCGCGTGCACGGCCATCCACCAAGGTCAGCGCCGGCGGCTTCAGGGTTTTGGCGAGGATGGCCTGGAATTGGCTGCGCCGTTGTGCGTTGGCCAGTGGTACCACGACATGCAGATTGGCACGTTGCAGCTTCAGCCAGCGTGCGGTGTCGATAAAGGTGGCGGCAAGGTGCTTGAGTTCCGTGGAACGGCTGCCGGGCAGCAGGGCCAGCACCTCGCCCGCGGCCGGCAGACCCAGTGCGCGGCGTGCGGCGGCCTGATCCGGGTGCAGGGGAATGAGATCCGCCAGCGGGTGACCGACGAAGTGCACCGGCATACGGTGTTCACGGTAGAATTCCGCCTCGAAGGGAAACAGGGTGAGCATCAGATCGGTGGATTTAACGATCTTTTTCACCCGCCGCTGGCGCCAGGCCCAGACGGAGGGGCTGACGTAATGCACGGTCTTGATGCCGGCCTGGTGCAGACGGCGCTCCAGACCAAGGGTGAAGTCCGGGGCGTCGATGCCGATGAATACGTCGGGCGGGTTGGTGATGAAATGCCTGGCCAGCTGGCGGCGGATGCCCAGCAGCTCGCGCAGGCGACCGATGACCTCGGAAAAACCCATCACCGACAGGCGTTCCATGGAGAACAGACTGCTCGCCCCCGCAGCCATCATCTGCGGGCCGGCAATGCCTTCGAAGACCGCGTCCGGGTAGCGTTGGCGGATGGCGCTGATGAGACCCGCGCCAAGCAGGTCGCCCGATGCCTCGCCGGCGACGATTCCAATGCGCATGGCCGCCCCCTAACGCACAATGCCGCGGGTCACATCCTTGAGAAAAGCAACCAACCGGTCGATTTCGGCAACCGCTCCATCCAGGGCCTGCAGCTGTTCAATGGCCTGTTCCAGGGGTAGGCCGGATCGGTAGAGTATTTTGTAGGCCTTGCGCAGTTGGGACAGGGTGTCGGAGGGAAATCCGCACCGTTTGAGGCCTTCGCTGTTGAGGCCGTAAGGCTTGGCCATGTGGCCGGAGACCCTGATGAAAGGCGGCACATCCTTGGAGATGACGCTGTTCATGGCGGTGAAGGCATGCGTGCCCACCTTGCAAAACTGGTGCAGCAAAGTGAAACCGCCGAGGATGACGTGATCCTCGACCGTCACATGGCCGGCCAGCGTGGCGTTGTTGGCAAAGATGGTGTGACTGCCGATGTGACAGTCGTGGGCGATGTGCACATAGGCCATGATCCAGTTGTCATCGCCAAGGCGGGTCATGCCGCCATCCTGCGCGGTGCCGCGGTTGAGGGTGCAGTATTCGCGGATGACGTTACGGTCGCCGATCACCAGCGAGGTCACTTCGCCGGCGTATTTTTTGTCCTGCGGATCACCACCGATGGCAGCGAAGGCGTAAATCTTGTTATCGCTGCCGATGCGGGTCAGGCCATCGATGACCACGTGCGAGGCAATCCGGGTGCCCGCGCCGATCTCAACCCCGGCGCCAATCACTGAAAACGCCCCGACACTGACGCCCTCGGCAAGCTTGGCCGACGGATCGATGATCGCCTGCGGGTGAATCAATGTCAGGTTTCCCTCTCGGCGCACATCAGCTGTGCAGAACAGACAACGGTGTCATCGACCTTGGCCACGCCACTGAATTTCCAGATACCGCGCTTGGATTTGATCACCTCGACCTCGAGAATCAACTGGTCACCCGGCTCCACCGGCTGTTTGAAGCGGCAGCCGTCCACCCCCACCAGATAATAAAGAGAACCATCGTCGGGACGCTTGTTGCTGCTGCGAAAGGCAAGAATACCGGTGGCCTGTGCCAGAGCCTCGATGATCAGCACACCGGGCATCACCGGCTTGTTGGGAAAATGGCCGGTGAAATGGGGTTCGTTAAAGGTCACATTTTTCAAACCCACCAGTGATTTGCCGGACTCAAAGGCCAGCACACGGTCGATGAGCAGAAAGGGATAACGGTGCGGAAGGTGATTCTGTACTTCGAGAATATCTAGTGTTTCCAAGGTCTTATTCCGTATTTTTTGCAAGTTGCTTCTCGAGGCGTTTCAGGCGCCGCGCCATATCGTCCAGCTGTTTGAAACGTACATAGTTGCGATGCCACTTGGCATTTTCCTGCAATGGCGTGCCGGAGGAATAGACACCCGGTTCGGTAATCGTGTGAGACACCATGGACATCCCCGTCACGGTAACATGATCGGCAATCTGCAGGTGACCGACAATGCCCACCCCGCCACCCAGAGCGCAATGCCTGCCAATATGCGCGCTGCCGGCAATACCGGTACAGCCGGCAATCGCCGAATGGGCGCCGATACGCACGTTATGCGCCACCTGCACCAGATTATCGAGCTTGACGCCGTCTTCGATCAGCGTGTCGTCGATGGCGCCACGATCAATGGTGGTGTTGGCGCCAATATCGACATCGTCACCGATCACCACCCGGCCCAGCTGCGGAATTTTCACCCAGCGCCCCTGATCATTGGCCAGACCAAAACCGTCGGCGCCAACAACCACCCCCGGATGAATCAGCACTCGCCTGCCGATCCGGCTGCCATGACAGACAGTGACATTGGCCACCAGCCGTCCGCCCTCACCGATCACGGCATCCCGTCCCACCACACAGCCAGGGCCAATGCGGCAATCGGCGCCGATCACGGCGCCCGCCTCGATGACGCACTGCGGACCGACCCGGGCACTCGCGTGAACGTCTGCCGCGGGGTCGACAACCGCAGAGGGATGTATGCCATGACCTTCATCGGGCTCGGGATTCAGCCAGTGCGCCACCTGCGCATAGGCCAGATAAGGATCCTCGACCACCAGCGAATGCACGCCGTCACGGACAAAGCCGATATCCGCCTCGCTCAGCAAAACCGCCGTGGCACGGGTATCCGCCAACTGACTTCGGTAACGTTTATGGGTAATGAAGGCAATATCACCTTCGCCCGCAGAAGTCAGCGTGGCAACGCGGGAAACACGGCAATCACCCTCTCCCAGCAATCGCGCACCCAGACGCTCGGCCAATTCAGCCAGGCTAAACACGAGCTACTTTCCGCTAGCGGATTTTGCTTTGAATTCGCTGCTGAGACGCTGGATCACAGTCTCGGTAATATCGACATTGTCGCTGGCAAAAACGACGCCGTCACTGAGAATCAGATCGTATTTCTCGGCCTCGGCAAGATTGACGATCACCTCAAACACCCGCTGGCGCAGTTTTTCAAAGGCATCGTTGCGGCGAATGTTCAAGTCTTCGGTGAACTCTTCACGCTCGCGCTTCAAATCACGCTTGCGGGAAATGATATCGCGCTCGAGCTTGCGGCGTTCGGTTTCGCTCATGATGGCGCCATCACGGCCCAGCCGCTCTTCCAGATTTTTCAGTTCCTTTTGGGAGGCCTGCATGGCCTTGTCCCGCGGTGAGAATTCCTGCTCCAGACGAATACGTGCGGCCTCTGCCTGCGGGGCCTGCTCAAGGACCTTCGGGGCATTCACGACACCGATCTTCAGTTCGGCAGCCTGTAACGAACCCATGACAGCAACCGAGGCCAGTATCCCCAATAAACCAACGAACAATCTGCGCATTTTCTGTCTGCACTCCCTTG
>JALTPW010000452.1 GCA_026999335.1 Chromatiales bacterium | reverse complement strand
ATGCGCCCGGCCTTGATGGCCTTGCGCACCGCCGCATCCGATACGCCGCGATGGCGGCCGTAGGCCCGGATGGAAATCCCCATGCCTGTATCTCTTTGTTTATTAAACAGTTATTTGTTTGAAAAATAAGCAGAAATGAGTTGATTAGTTCTCTGAAGGAAGCGTTCATGTCACCACGGTCAAGCACAGACGGAGACATGCAGATGAACGCAAGCAAGCCAGAAAACAGCTATACGATCACCTTCCCGGGTGAACGCCCCATGACCTTCCGAAAGCGGGAAATCCAGAGCCCGACCCTGATTAAGGCCATCGCCTACATCGAGCGGGAACCCGGTTGCACCGGGCTGACCCTTGAAAACGGCACCCAGATCAACATCGCCTGAGGAGAACAACAATGACCAAAGCGCAAGCATTCAAAGTGAAGGCAAAACAACTGATGCCGCAACAAGATGACCTACAAGCTATCGAGGATAGCGTCGACAGTTACGACGAGATCGACGACATCATGTTCCACAAGGGCGAGTACATCGGCGGCATGGCCGCGGTCATTATTGAACTCATCAAGGAAGGAGAGCGAGCATGAGCCAGAAACCCACTGCCATCGACACCTTCATCGCCAGGAAAGCCGAAATCGACACCATGCTGGCGCGGCTGCAGGCCCTCAGCGACGAGCACTTCAATGTCGCCCCGGAGAAAGTCACCTGGGGCCATGTGGGCGATCTGGGCCACTACGCTGAGCTACTCAAACAGATCACCGACGCCGCTTTCCACGAAGGTGAATACGCTGAATAAAACTCGACAGGAGAACCCAGACCATGAAACTGACAGCCACTCAAGAACGCATCCTTCACGCAGCCTCCGGTCGTTCCGGCGGCAACATCGAGCCATTACCCGCAAACGTCAACGCGGGTGTGCGCAACCGGGTGATTCAGGGATTGTTGAACCGGGATCTGATCGAGCCCATAGGCGATGGTTATCGCATCAGCGCCACCGGATACACGGCCATCGGCAAGAAGCCTAAGACCGACAAGCCAGTCCTCCGAACCGGCACCAAGCAGGCGACCATGATTGAGATGATGCAGCGCCCCGAAGGCGCAACCATCGAAGAAATCGCTGATGCCACAGGCTGGCAACGCCATACGGTACGCGGAGC
>JALTPW010000451.1 GCA_026999335.1 Chromatiales bacterium | reverse complement strand
TATCTGGAGCATCACTTTGAACCCAAGGTCGACGATAATTTCAGGACGGAAGACTAAACGGGTCTTTTGACCCGTATCCGGACTTTCAGTCCATTAAACTAACCCACCAGTTTTAGCTGGTGGTTGTTGAGTCGATCCGGTGTATACAGACGACAGCACTGATAACTACAAGATATATCTCTGTTAACAAAAACACCGTATGGGATCACTGTCACCGATGCTAGCCTATAAAATGAAGGCCAATTCTGCTCTATTGCCAACCGTTGCCTGTCATTGCCAGCCAGTACCGGTCACTCCCACTCAATCGTCGCTGGTGGCTTCCCCGAGATGTCGTATGCATCCCTGGATATCCCAGATACCTCATTACGACTATAGAAGAAAACGTGGTTTAGTCTGTCCCCTATTGTCCTATATATCAAAAATAGTCTAAAAAAGGCAAAACGCAAGACTTGACCCCCGCCTTCGCCGCCTTCGTTCGTTCTCTGCTTAGTCAGAGATTTGTTCAGATAATGTCTTCAATAGATGTGCTAACTCTAATGCTTCTTTTGGTGTAAGTTCCACTGGATCATTAAATTTTGTTGCCGCCTTTAAACAAACAGCTCCGTCCTGTTCGATCCACAAGCGAACTTCTCCATCACCCAATGAGAAGACTTTTCCGTTCTGTTCAGCCATCTTAATCTTACTCTCCTGTAGTTGGGAAGTGCGGGTTGTTGTCAATAGGGTCACGAACCTTCGTGTTCCCATCAGGTTCATAGGCGTGCACATGATCTACTCTGGCCTTTGGATCATTATAGGGTAAGCCAGTATTTGGATCGACGTGACCTCTGTCCAAGCGAAGCCTCTGTTCACCAGTAACCGGATCCTTCCATTTTCTTGGATTGCCAGTGGAGTCCGGTAGGCCATGCGCTACTAATCCCTTGCTGCTTGCTAGTTCTCGAATTTCTCTTCGAGTCTTTCCAGTAATCTCGGCTGCGCTGATAGATGGACTGCAGGTAAGCCCCAACGGATCCACCCACCCCGCCGTATTCAACCCATACTGATAATTATTACTCCCACCCGCTAACCCAATCGGATCCTGACTGATAAATTGCCCTACATCCGCATCATAATACCGATGCCGATTATAATATAACCCTGTCTCTCCATCCGCATA
>JALTPW010000450.1 GCA_026999335.1 Chromatiales bacterium | reverse complement strand
CGGCGCCGTGTTTGTCGAAGGACTGTCCTTGTGAAAATTGGTGTCCATTGGCGTTCATTCGCGGATCAAATCGGGCTCAGTCACAGCTGTGATAGGTCAGTTCACCGGCCAGCAGGGTACAGCTGACGCGACCCTTCAGTTCCCAGCCCAGGAAGGGGCTGTTGTGACCGGCGCTTTGTAATGTGTCGGCGCGCAGCTCCCAGTAGGGCTCGGGATCGAAAATACAGACATCGGCACGCGCGCCGCTGACCAGGGTGCCGCCCTCGCCATGACTCAGCAGGCCCAGGATTTCGGCCGGGCGCTGGGTGATGCTGGCGATGGCCTCGGACAGACCCAGCAAGCCTTCGTCGGCCAGCCGCAGGGTCAGTGGCAGCAAGGTCTCGAGGCCGCTGATGCCCGGCTCGGAGGCTGGAAAGGGTGCTAACTTGGCATTCGGAGCATGGGGCTGGTGGTCGGAACACACGGCGGCGATGGTGCCTTGTTTCAGTCCCTCGCGCAGCCCCTCGCGGTCGCGTTGGCTGCGCAGCGGCGGACGCACGTGACACTGGGTATCGAAGTAGCCGATGTCCATGTCCGTGAGATAGAGCTGGTGGGCGGCGACACCGGCGCTCACCGGCAGGCCGTCGTACTGGGCACGGGCAATCATGCGCACCGCACGGGCGCTGGACAGATGGCAGAAGTGAGCATGTACGCCGGTTTGCTCGATGAGTTGTAGCTCGCGCGCCACGGCGATGGTCTCTGCCGCCTCGGGGATGCCGGCCAGGCCCAGGCGCACACTCACCGCACCTTCGTGGGCACAGCCGCCGGCGGCCAGCCACGGATCCTCGGCGTGGAGGAAAACGGTCAACCCCTGACTGGCGGCGTATTCCATGGCACAGCGCATCACCCGGGTGCTTTCCACCGCCTGCAATCCATTGCTGACGGCCACGCAACCGGCCTGTTTCAGGGTCGCCATCTCGGCTAGTTGCTGGCCGGCCAGACCCTGGGTCAGCGCCCCCAAAGGTAATACGCAGGCGTGACCGGATTGTTTGGCGCGGTGGCGGATGAGATCAACCAGAGCCGGGGTATCGATGGGTTGCGAAGGATCCGGTGGGCACACCAGGGTGGTGATACCAGCGCTGGCGGCCGCTGCGGTTTCCGTGGCGATGGTGGC
>JALTPW010000449.1 GCA_026999335.1 Chromatiales bacterium | reverse complement strand
TTATCAATAAATAGTCGCATCAAAATGTATGAAGCCATGGCCAGTAAGCTTTGTTGCTCGATGCATTTACGGCTTTTTCCCCAAGCCTTGGCGTTCGCCATATCGTTCTTGAAATTATCAAAATATTAACAAGTCGGTATTAATGGATACACCTTGTTGGATCTTCTACCAATAAACAAAGTAGTTTCAATCTTTAACGGTATCCTTCAAGAGTGCCTGGGTAGTATTTCTCAATGTCCCAGCGTCGATGATAGAGGAACGCGATCACACCTGGCTCCAAATCAAAATCATGGGTCAAATAGTAATAGCGTTCACCATCCGGCGCGATGAAATCAATCCGTCGCCAAGGTCGAGTTGAACTTTCTAGCATTATGGTGTTGTCGCTAATGACGCCTTGATTCGTTTCATTTTCCGCCACCACCCTTTGTGCAATCAGCTCAAACTTTAGATTGCTTTTCATGCGTGTGATCATCGTGCTTTGTAACTTTATCTTGAGTCCATCCCAATAGCGTGCATCAATAAAGGCACGATCAACGACATGGATGGCTGATTTGATGGCCATGCAGTCAAGCTCTGCAGAGCGTAACCCTTCTTTTAACCATTTAATCTCAGCAATGGACTCGGTTTCAACATGGCTCATCAAAGGAATCCCTGTCCGCATGTCAAAATGCGTCAGGTGTTGATGGCCTTTTTTATTGTCCGTGCCACCTTGCGAAGGTGAAATGGGGTAAAAATGACACGACTCTTTTGGGTACGTTGCATCGGTGGCGATAATTGCGCGCTTGCCAATCCCTTTGATAGGGGCGAGTTTGTCAGGCAGACTGCGCTGGGCGTTATCGATGAGTTGGCTGAGTGTTTTGACGAGGATGTCACGCCGGTGGCGTGATGATAATGCATCGCTCAGGGTTGAGCGTGCCACAGGGGGTTTCACGGCTTGCCCATTCGCATGGAATAAGTTCTGGATCATCTCACGGAGTGTCGAAACGGCTTGTACTTGCCTGAGGCAGCCAAAGAGAATGAATTCTCTCATCGGCAATGAGGCGAACGGTTTCTCTGAAAAACGGACTTTATCTAAAGCACGATCCATGGGATGAAACCATTCACCGAGCACGGTTTCTTCGGTTAATTGACTGGCGAGGCGTTTGGCATGGGTCATCGTTGTAGGCTCTTTTTTGGCATGGAGTTTGCCAAAAATTTTGGGCGCCAAGTGGGCCTTGTCAAGTATTACTTGATGATTCCTCACATTATTTTGCTATTATTTTGCGGGATAATGCGTGTTGATATTTCCATATAATGGGTTGTTCGTTGCACAGCGCCGCTCTCGTTACGCCTCAAGAGCAAAATTAGGTAGGGCTACGTTATTTTGGCCGGACACCGATGGTTGACGGGCCAGCACGCGAGGTGGGGGCGGATGTCGGTCTGCAGCGGCTCGAGAAAATGATTGAAATCATGAGAAACGTTGAACACTACGAAAAGCTGCCGCTCGACTACCTGCGGGATGTTATCGATCAGCTACAGGAAATTGAGCACAGTGGGATGATCAAAGTTGGTGAGCACTTGCGCACGGCGTGGTTGAGAGGTTGGAGGCGCGTGTATAACGCACCTCAACCAATTGTAGCGTAGACAGGTAGAAATAAGGTAAATGCTAAATGAACTCCACCTACTTTTTTCCACCAGAAGGGTTCATGATGCCTTTTGCAGAGAGTACCGGGGCTTTCGGTTGGAAAATGTCCAATGATGTAGTGAACGTAGACAATCACTTGCGAAATATGCCAAATCCAATCATCTAAAAGTTAGCAAGCTGTACTACCTGGAACAACGATTGAAAACCCTGAGTATGTGCAGCGCTCCATCCTCTCATCGTACGCTCATCCAAATTGCAGGTCATAGAAAATAGCCTGATTGTGGTGGTTTTTCCAGGCTTTCATCATAGAAAAATAACACGGAGTCAATTGGTGACGGGAATCGCTCTAACGTTTGTGGTTTTTGAAAAAACTGCGGCTGATTACGCTAAAATTACGCTTAGTCGATAGCTAACCAATTGATTATAAAAGAAATAATGGTGCCGAGGAGAGGACTTGAACCTCCACGGGGTTACCCCCACTAGCACCTGAAGCTAGCGTGTCTACCAATTTCACCACCTCGGCAGGTGATTGCTGCGGACTTGGGCGAAGCGCCTTCGCAACTGGGCGCGAACTTTACCGATCCGCTCGATTGTTGTCAACGCCAGAAGGGGTCTTTCTGTCTGCAATTCAGTGCTGTCCTGCTAACAACACATCGTCATGCCGGGCTTGACCCAGCATCCAGGAAGTCATTGAAGAAACCACTGGATTCCGGGTCAAGTCCGGTATGACGTAGAGGAGTTGCCCGAATTCATGTCTTAAACACACTCAATCAGGCTACTCTCTCTGCAAACCGGGCGTTTGAAATACGGTAATAGTCTGTTAACGGGGCAGCAGTGGTCTTCAATAATACATTTCATGCGCCACTCGTGGTCTGTCAACCCTGTCGGCTTCGGCGCTCCTGTGGTGTCCCGCTGCTGCATCGCCTAAAGCGCCTACTGATTGGTGCCCGGAACAGACCAACTGCACTCTAATTTATCACCTGGATGGAGTACTCACCCCGTGTATCGAGTAGAATACCCGGATGACTAAACGAAAAAAGAAAACGACTGTTACCGATCCCCATGCCGAACGTGAGGCACGGAAATACGAAAACCCTATTCCCAGCCGCGAGCTTATTCTCGAGTTGCTCGAAGAGGCCGGCGAGCCGCTGGTCTGGCAGCAGGTGGCGGAAAGACTAGGCCTGGATGACGAGGAATTGCAGATCGCGCTGACCCGCCGCCTGCGTGCCATGGAGCGCGATGGCCAGCTGGTGCGCAATCGCCGCAATGCCTATGGGCCGCTGGATAAGATGGATCTGGTGCGTGGCCGCATCATTGCCCATCCCGACGGTTTCGGTTTTCTGGTGCCGGATGATGGCAGTGATGACCTGTTCATGGGGCCACGCGACATGCGTGCGCTGTTTCACGGCGATCGTGTGGTGGCACATGTGTCCGGCATTGATCGCCGGGGCCGCCGCGAGGGTGCCGTGGTAGAGGTGCTGGAGCGTAATACCCATCAGATCGTCGGACGTCTGCTGATTGAGGGTGGTATTGCCGTTGTCACTCCCGATAGCAAACGCATTACCCATGACATCCTGATTCCTGCCGAGGAGTTGGCCGATGCCCGCGAAGGGCAGATCGTGATGGTGGAGGTGGTTGAGCAGCCCAGCCGTCGCCGCCAGCCGATGGGCCGTATTCTGGAGGTGCTCGGTGAACACATGGCGCCAGGCATGGAAATCGATATCGCCGCGCGCGCGCATGGCCTGCCTTACCTATGGCCGCAGGGGGTGGAGGACGAGGTCGCCGGCCTCAAGCCGCGTGTGCTGCCCAGCCACAAAAAGGGTCGTGAGGACATCCGTGAGTTGCCGCTGGTGACCATCGATGGCGAGGACGCGCGTGATTTCGACGATGCCGTCTATTGCGAACCGCAGGGTTCGGGTTGGCGTCTGCTGGTGGCCATTGCCGATGTGTCCCATTACGTGAGCGTCGGCAGTGCCTTGGACGCCGAGGCCATCGAGCGCGGCAATTCGGTGTATTTTCCTGGTCGAGTGATTCCCATGCTACCGGAGGTGCTGTCCAACGGCCTGTGCTCCATCAATCCCAAGGTGGATCGTCTGTGTATGGTGTGCGAGATGCAGGTCAGCAGCAGCGGCAAGGTAAAGAGCCACCGTTTCTTCGAGGGCCTGATGCGCTCTCATGCACGCCTGACCTATGACAAGGTGGCGGCCATCATCGATGGCCAGGCCGGTCTGCGCAAGACCTACGCGCGCCAGGTGCCGCATCTGGAAAATCTGCATGACCTGTTCCAGGTCTTCATCAAACAGCGCAAAAAACGCGGCGCCATCGAGTTTGAGACGACCGAGACCCGTATTGTTTTCGGTGACGACAAAAAGATCGAGCGCATTGAGCCGTTGATGCGCAATGACGCCCACAAGATGATCGAGGAGTGCATGATCGCCGCCAACGTGGAGGCGGCCAAGTTTCTCGCCAAGCACAAGATGCCAACCCTGTTCCGTGTGCACGATACTCCCAAAGAGACTAAGCTGATTGACCTGCGTGCCTTCCTTGCTGAGCTGGGACTGGATCTGCCCGGTGGCGACAAGCCCAGCGCAAAGGATTACGCCACGCTGCTGGAGAGCGTGCGCGAGC
>JALTPW010000448.1 GCA_026999335.1 Chromatiales bacterium | reverse complement strand
TGTGCCCACGCGGTTGATGCACATTTCTCGCGGGCATGGAAAGCCTGACCACCCTACCAGGCTGCATATTCACCCCTCATCGACACTATGCTATATCCCCGCAACACACACGGGCAACTGGAGTGGTCTAACCATTTCTACAAGACCTGTTTAACTTCCTTGCCAAAACCCTAAACTTCCCCCGTCAGCTGCCGAACTAATCCCCACACGGGAATACCTGACGAGGAACTCACCCTATTGTGGCCAGACAAAAACAATCCCCACCGGCCTTCGTGGTTGCCGCCACGCTGGCCGGACATCTGTTTCGCATGATGCGCACGGCCAAGCTCATGTCGCTGAGCGCAAGCAACGCCAAGGGTGTGGCGGCGCGGGCAGGCGATAAGGCGCTGGGTTTTCGCCCGATCACGGACTTTATTGCCGAAATGGCCAATGACACGATTCACTATGCAACCAAGATCAATCATCTAGCATTGACAGTTTCGCGTACTGCGGTGAATGACCTGCGCACTCTGGACGCTGCGCAGCGCTTTGCCGAGGCTCGTGATCAAATGGCGGAGGCCAAACCGGCCACTTTCATCGACCATCTGATTCACCAGACCGATAAAAAACGCGCCGCCATGCACACAGAGACCGCTGAAATCATGATCCAGCTCAATACGCAACTGGACGAGATTCATCAACGGGTACGCGGCTCGACCATCATCGTCAGCAACTCGCGCACCGAGGCGTCACGCGCCGGCGAATTTCAGAAATATCTCGACTCCATTGCCGACAGCGTAGAGCTGGCGGCTCGCGACATCCAACTTGAAATCAGCAAATGTCGAAAACTTATCGAGTCACTCGCCACGCTGGATGATTCCAGCAAAAACACCCCGGATTACAGACTGCGAACAGGCACCTCATGAAAACAACAAACCTCTATAATAAAGGCCACCGCTGGGTCGCCTTTGGTCGTGATCCCAAAAAACCAAACGGCATTATCGACACCAATCAATACATGATCATCGATGGTCAGCGCGCCCTGCTGATGGATCCTGGCGGCATCGAGATCTTTTCCGCCATGCTGGCCTCGGTATTGCGCCTGTGCGATATCGATACCATCACCGACATCTTCGCCTCGCACCAGGATCCGGATATCATTTCTTCACTGGGCCT
>JALTPW010000447.1 GCA_026999335.1 Chromatiales bacterium | reverse complement strand
GGATTCACCTGGGAAGAAACCCTCTCCAGTCTCTATCATGGCACCGCCACCCTGGTCAGCCGCGATCCCGGCATCAATCTCAATGATTGCATCGACCGTGACGTCACCCTCACCCTCAGCCACAAATACGACGCCCGGCCCCGCTATCTGCACGGCATTGTCGAACGCATCACCGCCCTAGGCTTCGCCGGCCACTGGGCCGAGTATGAAATCAGCATCCGTCCCACCCTGTACCGCCTCGGCCTCACCTCGGATGCGCGCATCTTCCAACAGATCAGCGTGCCGGACATCGTCAAAAAGATTCTCACCGAACACGGCATCCAGAATGTTGAATTCCGTCTCACGGATACTCATCTGCCGAGGGAATATGCCGTCCAGTATCGCGAAAACGCCCTGGCCTTCATCAATCGTCTGCTGGCCGAAGAAGGCATTTTTTATTACTGGGAACATACCGACACGGGCGCCCGGCTCATCCTGATTGACCACAGCCAACAAAGCACCCCCCTGGAAGACCCTGCGCTGGAATACAACAACGCCCCCAGCGGCGCCGTGAAGGGGCAATTCATCAGCGCCTTGAGCTGGTCAGAAGGCGTGCGTCCCACCGACCTGATCCAGCGGGACTACTGCTTCAAAAACCCCGACTACAACCAGCAACACGCCAGCGTCCGCCAACGCGAAGGCGGCGAGCCCAATGTCTATAGTCTCTACAACGCCTATGGCCGCTACAAAGATGGTGACTCCGGCAAACGGTTTACCCACTATGAACTCGAAGCCATGCGCAGCGACGCCTCGACCGGCACGGGAAAAAGCAATGCCCTGCACCTCAGCGCGGGCCATCTTTTTGACGTTACCGACCACCCCAACGACACCCGCAACCGGGACTACCTGCTCACCGGGGTTACACATACCGGTAAGCAACCCCAGGCCCGAGAGGCTCTGGCCGGCCAGGGCAGCACCACCTACAACAACGACTTCACCCTCCATGCTCTCGGCGCCTACAGCTGGCGGCCAACACGCCAGCCCAAACCCCTCATGGACGGCCCGCAAATGGCCCATATCGTCGGCCCGCCGGGCGAAGAGATCTACTGCGACGAGCACGGCCGGGTCAAGGTGCAATTCCCCTGGGATCGGCAAGGCCAGCGCAACGAACACGCCAGT
>JALTPW010000446.1 GCA_026999335.1 Chromatiales bacterium | reverse complement strand
TTGACATACAGTCCGAAATCATACGAGTTGGCTCCCGTAAGGATTGGTTCGCCCGTGCTGTCGCTGTCTCAGTCCAGCAATCACCAGAAGAGCAAGCCGAACTCCTTGCTGGTTATCACGCAGACCACGTCTGTGTAATCGTGGACGAAGCCTCTGGCGTTCCAGATCCCGTCTTCAGACCTCTTGAGACTTACTCCACAACTCCATCCTGCAAAATCATCCTTGCAGGTAACCCAACGAGGCTTGAAGGTTATTTCTACAACGTCTTCAATGAGGATTCCTCAGGAGTCCGTTGGACGAAGCTCCATTGGGATTCTGAAGAATCTCCTCTCGTAGACTCAGCATGGATTAACGAAATGAAGCTCAAATACGGAGAAGACTCCCCGACCTACCTGATTCGTGTCAAGGGTCAATTTCCGCCATCCCAGACAGAGCAGCTCATCCCTATAGAGTGGCTCCGGAGAGCAACTTACACTGGAGAGCCTCCCATTGACGATTCTGCCCCTGCAATCTGGGGCATAGATGTTGCTCATCAAGGCTCTTCCGAGACAGCTATTGTTTCACGTAGAGGTTGTTATGTGGACTTAGTAAAGTCCAGATTCGGACTTGATTCTGCCCAAGTAACAGATTGGATTCTGGAGGAAGTCCAAAAGTATCCTCATCCTATCAAGGCAATCTGCATAGATTGTTCTGGAGGCTGGGGAATGGGGCCTGCGGATACACTCAGGCGAGCTTTGGGCTCTATCGTAATTCCAGTCAACTTCGGTTGGTCTTCCCAGCTTGAAGAATTTGACAGACTGAAGGACGAACTTTGGTTCGCTGTCCGAAGGGCTTTTGAATACAGCACTCTCCTTATCCCTCCCAACGAAAAGCTCATACGACAATTGAATTCAGTCAAAGCCACTACAGACTCCACAGGTAGAAAGTTCAAGATAGAGACCAAAAGCAGTCTCAGGGCACGTAAAGTGCCCTCTCCAGATCTGGGCGACGCCCTTGCACTTACATACTATCTTGAACCAGACTCAGTCTACATCCCTTCCGTGACTCAGACTCCCAAACGGAGGCGTTACGCTTCCAGCTGGAGGACGGTATGACCTGTAAATGTTTAACCGTTAAACATCTACAGCACGTCGGAGGTGCCTATGGCACGGCATAACGT
>JALTPW010000445.1 GCA_026999335.1 Chromatiales bacterium | reverse complement strand
TGCTCACCCGTGAGGGTGAGATCGTCATCGCCAAACGCATCGAAGATGGCATCAACCAGGTCATGTATGCCCTGTCCTTCTACCCGGGCACCCTGAAAAGTGTGCTGGATGCCTACCAGCGCGTGGAAGATGGCGAGGCCCGCCTGACCGACCTGATCAATGGTTTTGTGCGCGAAGAGGACGACGAGCCGCCGAAGCCGCCCGTTGTGCCGCCGGTCAATACAAAGGCTAGCGATGATGAAGAGGAAGAGGTCGTTGATACCGGGCCGGATCCCGAGGAAGCCAAAGAGCGTTTCGACGAGCTGCGCACGCTGTTCGAAAAATACCAAAAAGTGGTTGTCAAACAGGGTCGTGCCGATGAGCGCTGCCGCAAGCTCACCGAGGAGATGGTCGACAAACTGGGCCAGATCAAGCTGATTCCCAAGGTTTCCGAACGGCTGATCTATAACCTGCGCAGCCTGGTCAACCGGGTGCGTACCCACGAACGTCTCATCATGGATATCTGCGTCAGCAAGGCGAAGATGCCACGCAAGGATTTCATCACCTCGTTCCCGGACAACGAAACCGACCAGGAATGGCTGCAAAAGCAGATCAATCGCAAGGCGCGCTACTCTTCCGTGCTGAAGGGCTATGCCGATGAAATTCAGCGCGCACAGAACAAGCTGGTTGCGGTACAGAAGGAAGCCGGCATTTCCATCAGGGAAATCAAGGATATCAACCGCAAGATGTCCATCGGCGAGGCCAAGGCCCGCCGTGCGAAGAAGGAAATGGTCGAGGCCAACCTACGTCTGGTCATTTCCATCGCCAAAAAATACACCAACCGCGGCTTGCAGTTTCTCGACCTGATTCAGGAAGGCAACATCGGCCTGATGAAGGCCGTGGACAAATTCGAATACCGTCGTGGTTACAAGTTTTCGACCTATGCCACCTGGTGGATTCGTCAGGCCATCACGCGTTCCATTGCCGATCAGGCGCGCACCATCCGTATTCCGGTGCACATGATCGAGACCATCAACAAGCTCAACCGCATCTCCCGTCAGATGTTGCAGGAGATGGGTCGCGAGGCGACCCCGGAAGAGCTGGCCGAACGCATGGAAATGCCCGAAGACAAGGTGCGCAAGGTACTGAAGATCGCCAAGGAGCCCATCTCCATGGAGACGC
>JALTPW010000444.1 GCA_026999335.1 Chromatiales bacterium | reverse complement strand
GCCCTCGACCGGAATACCCGCACCCCCTGGTACTGGCTGGTGTTGTCAGCACCGACTGAAACCGAGCGGGGCCTGATGCTGCCTGTTGGCGTCAGTGCCGGTGTACTGTTGCTGGGTTTTTTACTGATACGTGCGCAACGAAATAAGGGCTGATCATGACAGGTTACGGTGTGCGTTTTGTCCTGGCCTTGCTGCGGGTGTCATTTTTCTTTCCCCTCATCGTTGTGGGCGGTGAGGGTATTGCGCAGGAAGCACAGACTCTGCAGGATAGTGCACAAGAAAATTCACTACAAAATTCACCACAGAAAACGGAGGACAGTGAATCCCCTCCCGGCGGTGGATTCACCCTGCAATCCAGCACCGGCCCTGTTTCCCTCGAAGACCTGCGAGGCAAAGTGGTGTTGTTGTATTTTGGTTACGCCTCTTGTCCGGATGTCTGTCCACTGGATCTGTACAATATGGCCGCTGCACTGGATGACATGGACGATGAAACACGCGCCCGCGTGCGGGGGATTTTTGTCAGTGTCGATCCACAGCGGGATACAGCGGAAAAACTGGAGGAATACACGAAATTCCTGCATCCCAACATTCTTGGTCTCACTGCGGACGAAAAGACCCTGCGTGAGGTGGCGAGCCGATACGGGGTACAGTACTATCGTGTCGAAATAAAAGATTCCGATTTGCCCTATGCCGTCAATCATTCCGCCGCAACCTATCTCATCGACCCTGAAGGCTCGCTGCGTTTCATCTTTCCCCACGGCACGCCGTCCAGCGTTCTGCAGGAAGCGAGTGAATATACTCTTACCCGATTTCTGAAGGCACCATTGATTGATTGAAGTGCGGGTGGATGGGAATGAAATACTGAATTCCATTTTGTTCTTTGTTGCGTTTATTCGTCTCGTTTTAAGGTTAAAGCCACCGCCTTTAGGCGGTCAGATTTATCCGTGCCGCTTGTTGTCTGGGTTGTTGAGTTGTCTGTTCTGGTTGCCTGCGGGCAGCAAAAGACAGGGTGGGTGCACTCCACGGGCTTTGATCGGCCTGACCGTTGAAGCGCTTGGTCACGAGACATCGTGTAATGCCGATCTCATATTCTGCCTGAGTGCAAAAGACGTGCTGGCTTGGCTTGCGAACTATTGCGCAGCAGCGCTTTCGCTGTCTTCTG
>JALTPW010000443.1 GCA_026999335.1 Chromatiales bacterium | reverse complement strand
AGGCGCCGGTATCACAATTGGTAAAGCCTTTGGCCCGCATGCTTTTTACAATTTGTGTACTATCTTCTTGCCTACCTGAATAGACAACCCCGCAGCAAACTATCTCGCTGCGCTCGACTTTCGACCTGCGAAAGCGGGATAAGGGTGCTGACTGAGTCTTGAGAGGCGTGAAGGGCCGTCATTTCCGCGCAGGCGGGAATCCATAGTGTAGGGAATTTCTAGCACGCTGGATGACTCGCTCCGGCGAAAACCGGATTCCAAGGTGACAATCTCTGGATTCCGGCTAAAAACGGGTCGGAATGACGATAATCGCAGCATCATAAAGTAGGCGTTTTTCTTATAAGAGCCTACTTTTGGTAGGCGAGCTGCGAGGAATTTGACCTGAAGAGATTAAAAACTGATGTTTCACGTGGTTTTATTTCAGCCGGAAATCCCACCCAACACCGGCAATATTATCCGCTTATGTGCCAATTGTGGCGCAAGACTGCATTTGATTCGTCCTCTGGGCTTTGCGATGTCGAACAAGCAGCTGCGCCGCGCGGGACTGGATTATCACGAGTTCGCCGATGTAGCGCTGCACGATTCGCTGGCGGCGTTTGCCGAGGCGGTGCAACCGGCGCGGATTCTGGCCTGCTCCACCCGTGGTCGGAAAAACTACAGTGAGGTGGCCTATGGGCCGGACGACGCGTTGCTATTCGGCCCGGAAACACGCGGCCTGCCGGACGAAGTACTCGACAGTCTGCCAGCGGATCAGCTGTTACGCATTCCCATGCAGCCGGGCAATCGCAGTCTGAACCTGTCCAACGCCGTGGCGATCATCACCTTCGAGGCATGGCGGCAAGCCGGCTTCGCCGGCAGTGTTGAATGTTGAATGCTTAGTGTTTAATGGGCGCTTTCTTCCAATTCAACATTAAACACTAAGCATTCAACATTGAGCCTCAAAGGCCTTCCGCCTTCGGCGCCCGTGCCTCGTACAGTACCGCATGCACCTGTTCGGTAATGGGCATCTCGATGCCCTGACTCAAAGCCAGTCAGCTGAGCCTCTTGCAAAACTCTCGCTGGTAGGTGGTTAAACCTCAGGCTCGCATCCAGCAGATGCGAATGCGTATTATTCGTGCGTTTTACCTGCGGGGGTTACATCGTTTTCCTCAAATTCCAGCGGA
>JALTPW010000442.1 GCA_026999335.1 Chromatiales bacterium | reverse complement strand
GCCTGAATATCACCAAATCCAGCGATAAATTCCGGCAGGATTGGACAACAAGCACCACCACTTATCATTACATCACATAGCCCTAATGCTATCTGATCATATGCCAATGCCATGGCGTAACCTGCTGATGAACAAGCTGTTCCTACAGTAAAGCTAGGACCAACCAAACCGTACTGAAGACTGATCCATGCAGGAAATGCATTTGACATTGACTTAATGATTCTTCCACTGTCAAATTTTGTCACATTGGCCATATCAACACTTGGATAGTCCGTTCCACTTGACCCGATTGCAGATCCATAGCGCTCAGCATCACCTTTCGAAAAATCGATCCCGGAATCCTCTACTGCCATCTGCGTCACGACAGAGCACATCTGAACGCTGCGTGTCATCTGTTTTCTGATTCTTTTTTTTATGCGTTTTGTTACCATTTCATCAAACTCATCAGGTACTTGTGCAGCGATTTTTATCTTGAAATCTGTCGTATCAAAATGTGTTATAGCAGCGACACCTGACTTGCCGTTAATACAGTTATCCCACGTTTTTTGTAGATCAACGCCTAGTGGACTAGTCAATCCAAGCCCTGTTATTACTACACGCTCCATCATGCATTCCCCACCTTAAGGCTTTTTTGATCATAGTATGGAGATAAAAGATTTACATAGTTTGCAGCTTCTTCTATCAAATCTTTATGATTTACCACCTTGTTGACAAGTCCCATTTCGAGCGCCTCATTTGCATCCAGTCTTCTTCCACTCATGATTAGCTCAAGCGCTCTGCCGGTGCCGACAATTTTAGGAAGACGAATTGTCGCACCACATCCCGGCATTATTCCAAATGTCGCCTCAACAGAGCCCATAACAGCACGCGTATCACATATTCTGTAATGACACGCGAGTGAAAACTCAAAACCACTCCCAATGCAGACACCCCTGATTGCTGCCACTACTGGAACAGCAAGTCTATATAGCTTTTCAAAGTAAACACTATTCTCAAGCATACTTGATAGGTAGTTTTCTCTTCTCCCTATGACAGCCTTTTCGAGACTCTGTAAATTCGCCCCGGCTGAAAAATGCCTGCCACTTGAAGTAACGATAACTCCCCTTACTTTCTTGTTAGCCACCCATTCGGACAGATTATCTATCGCATTTTGCGCCTGAGTACTCCACACTTCATCCATCAAATTTGATGGCGGGTTATTCAAGATAAAATATCCAATTCCATCTCTAACCTCACATATAACGCTTTCCTTTGTTTCACTTCTGTCTGGCTCAGCAATATCATTCATACCCATATACCAGTTTATAGTTTGACGTTTTATTTCGTTAGAAAATTTCAGGTGAACCCCGGCTAGGTTGATGCACCGATCGCTAGATACAATGCGATTTATATACCGAAGAGAACCCCAAAATTGAAAAATTTTTCAGCGATCAATTTAACCTCATATACTGGAATTTTCCGTCACACTGCCGAACGCTTCCCATCCAGAAGAAAGTAAGGTACAGTCTCAGGGAAAATACCCATATCCATCCGAGAAACCTCGTCAATATCGTCGTTTATCACCATGGAAAACCTGATAGGCATACCCTTCTCTACAGCTATATCCGCCGAACAACAGAAGACACTGACCAAGCAAAGGCAAACATCTGCGTCACTTGATTTTCAGAATCGCCAATGTGCTCAATGAACTTGAAGCCAAGCTACATCTGATTTTTTAGCTGCCCCATTACCGAGCAACTCACTCTCCATGAATTCTGCCAAGGACTTAATATTTTTCAACCTTCTCAACTTTAGACTTTACAAGTTTAAGCTTGTTGTAGCCATCAACATGCTTAGCTGTCTATTGAATTTTAATTCAATACAATTAGTTAGCCCTGATATTCATTAAGTTATACACAATCTCGCTTGTTCAATGCCTGCATGGACGCAGGCAACAAAAATAGGCGTCCTTATGGCAAGAAGCGAAGCAGGATGCGGTATCTTTTGATTTCACAGGAAATAGTTTCTCAGTCGCTCGCCATAACCGGGAAAGCCTGCCCCATAATCAATCAGAGCAAACGGATTGGGCGCGAGACTTCTTCAAGACTTTTTGTCAAACCAAAAAGGCTCTGTAGACCTTATTGACCTGCTTGATTTTTGTGCACATTCATGGAATTCCGAGTTGGTTTTTATAATAAATTATGGACACAGCAATCCCTCTAAAGATAAGTAACACTTATCCTAAGAACCTATTGTCAATCCAATTTTAATTACACTAGTGGGGATCCCATTTAAGGAGCTTGTTGCAGCAACAAAAACGGGGAATTACTGAAGGATGTACACGCTTTATGACGGGAATACTATAGACAGCGTCCATTCTCTAAACTCCTTTTCAGCAGGCCCTATTTTTGTTAATCAATCCAGGAGGTTGCCTTGCTGTGTAGAAATCTACCGAATATCATTTTCAATGTCAAGCTTATCAGTTCATTTCACTCTAGCGTAAAATAGTGATACCCCCTCATACCCCACTACAAGCATGCTCATTTACTCAGATTTAGGACTCGGGCTAGTAGTAACTTTCTCGCAACGACTTGAATATATTTGATATTTATCTGAAAAATTTAACATAAAACCAAACGAATAGATCAACAATTGCCGCCATTTGCCGCTACATTTGAAGCAGCACTTTATAATTATTTCGTTGTTAATCGATTTCGGCATGAATAAAATTTACCCCGGAACTCGGTCTCTTTCACTGACATCAGACGTCGTCATAGTGTTATTCCAACGAAACTGTCTAAGCCATATATATCCATATATAGAGAGTGAGGAGAAGCGGGGAAGGCTTGAAAACAAACAGGAATTCCCCCCCCTGATAACTTAAACTTGAATCCGTGAGCCCTACTCCTGAATGAAACTTCATTCGCTGCTTCAAACTCATACCATGAATCTGAAATTTCATGTCTTTCAAGGCGGCAACTTGGGAAGACAGGGGTCGTTTTATTAGGATTTTCTCCAGCTTTTGAAAACTCTGATTAAATGCATATACACTATATTTGGTGTTATCAACATCCCCATTAAAGTGTCTGGATTTACTGCCGAGTTACTCTTGAAGGATACCGCTACCAACTGAAATATCTGACATATCGGGTGCAAAATACCGCAGTGGGTATGCATTAATACCGAAATAGCGATTTCTTAGCAGCTTTGAAACACAGCCCTGACTTTCAAGCGCTAGTAAATTTGACGGTCAAATTTTTGACATTCATCATCATGCACCCTGTGATGTCGGTTATTACACGTATTCAAATGAAGAAGTCCTTGGGACTCTATGTACCCTTCATTACCATTGCCACAGACTATCACTACCCATAAGCCAGCCCTCATCAAAGATCGCCACAGGGGGCACAGGCGACCAATGGCCAGCGTGCCCATTTCGGATATACCAGCAGCCAGATATATCAACTCCTGCATCATTATCCGAATACGCCGCTGCTTGACAGGATGTCTTACCGGCAACAGGAACCACTAACCAATCTGCCACAGAATGTTGCAGGTCAGTGCTGAACGGCACGGCAGTAATAAAATTTACCGGTGGCAACCGCTCGACATCCGGATCCATCTTCAGTTCTCTGTAGAGCCATCCCGAAATACCGTGAATTTCAGTAGGCTGTTCCACCGCCATATTTTTCGATACTCGATCACGCCTTCTGTTCACAGCAGGTGTTATAGTCTCCGACCTTCTGCACACCATTTGCCGTTACTTAGCCAGCAGAAAATGGATGCCAATAAGCCGAAAATGACAAAAATGAAAAATACAGCGCTGTGCCTGCCGTCTGATCAGAGACCATGGCCACAGAGTCATCACACTTATTGAAAAGGTGGATGCGCATAAAACCCTTGAACGGGCATGTTGCAGAAGGCGGAAGATTAATTTTTGCCGCTGAGCCACAGGGCGTGGTGTTGGCCGTTCTGCCGCTAGTACTCTTTCAAGGTGATAATGCCGGGTTCAGCGTTTCTGTCATATTTTGTGACAAGACGCCGTGCATAGGCAATGGTTGTTACCAATGATGGATGGACACATCGGTCTCGATGACGTTGGTCATGCCTTGCATGATCTCGCAGGCACGGTTCGACAGATTGCCGAGGGCGGCTCCAAGGTCGTGCCCTTGAGGCGCCGGTATCACAATTGGTAAAGCCTTTGGCCCGCATGCTTTTTACAATTTGTGTACTATCTTCTTGCCTACCTGAATAGACAACCCCGCAGCAAACTATCTCGCTGCGCTCGACTTTCGACCT
>JALTPW010000441.1 GCA_026999335.1 Chromatiales bacterium | reverse complement strand
TTTGGCGCCAGCCCGGAAAAGTTCGGCTTTGACCCCAACACGTATTCTTCCCTGCGATCAAACCCTGTGAAGATACTTGAAGGTGATTACGATGTCTTCGGTGATGGCAGCGTCATAATCAAACGTACCCTCGGTCACACACCCGGCCATCAGGCCTTGTATGTGAAATTGCCGCAAACAGGTAATATCCTACTCTCGGGCGACCTGGTACATTTTACTGACAATTGGGTACATAAACGTGCCCCCAGCTTTAATTTCGACAAGGAACGCACGATTACCACCATGAATGAAGTGGAGCAGTTTCTGCAAGCAAACCAGGCCACCCTGTGGATTCAGCATGACAAGGAGCAAAATGCTGACATCAGGCACTCACCCGCTTACTACGAATAGGGAGGTCAGGCAGGGCCGTAGTATCCTCGTTCCCACGCTCCCGCGTGGGAACGCGTACGGCAGGGTGAAGCAGAAAAAAAACAGCATTGGTCTGTCAGCATTCATGGCAGCATATGCAGGATCGACACCGCCCACCAGTTTCATTCCATCAAACAGCGATGGTGGGCAATGCCCACCCTACACAGAAAGCTAAAAATTGTTTAGCGGTATAAACCAGCCCGGATATTTCATCAATTATCACTGCTGTTCCGTTAACGGACTATTGCCGTATTTCAAACGCCGGCTCGCGGGGAGAGCAGCCTGATTGAGGATGTTTGAGACATGAATTTGGACAAGCTCTCTACGTCATTCCGGGCTTGACCCGGAATCCAGTGCTTTCAATGACTTCCTGGATGCCGGGTCAAGTCCGGCATGACGACGTGTTGTTAGCGGGACAGCATTGACCCAGCCTGTAAAAAACGCCTGAAATACCGCTGGTGACATAATGCAGAACAATCTCCAAAAAGTATCATGAGATAGAATCTCATTTGGCAAATCTGAAAATGTCGAAAACCAGTCGCTCTTAGCCTTGCCGAAGGATTCGAGTGCAGTCCAGTCATCGGCTCCACAAATAACTGCACAAATCGTTATTGCGATAACATCTTCTAGTTTGTGAGCACATTTTTTCTCTGCGTGGGTCAGGCATCAAACGCAAAAGCATGAATATTCATGCCACCATGCAGTATCAGCCCCTCTATATTCAAGTTTCACGCGAGAAAGCTATTATATCCAGTTGAAATTCATGTATTTTTCCTACCTCACCTAAACTCTGTGAATGACAATACGCTATCAACAACTTTACGCCGGCACGATTAATTGCAAATCGCTTCCTCCGCTGCTACCTAGGTAGCACTTTCCTTTTATCTCCTGTGCTATTTATAGGGACAGAGTGCTGGATGTGTAATGATGAAATTGTAGATACTGACAAAGAGTCGTTCTGTCATGCATTAAAAAAATCAAAAAACTTTTGCAAAACCTGCTGGATACCGAAGCTAGTACATCGAATGTATAGCGGATTGAACTCATAAGTCCATCAAATGATTGCCCTGACCTTCAGTCTGATCACCGCTGCCGCAGGCCTCGCCTATGCGCTCTGGTGCGGCCTCTGGGTATTGCGTCAGGATGAAGGTGGAATCGAGTTGCGCCCGCCTTACCTGGCTATTCGCGAAGGAGCCAACGCCTTCATCCGTACCCAGTATCTGACAATTCTGGCCGTCGGTAGCCTGTTGCTGATTATTCTCTGGATCACTCCCCAGTTCGGCTTTCTGACGGCGCTGGGTTTTGCCATTGGCGGATTGTGCTCGGCCATTTCAGGCATGGTGGGTATGTGGGTCTCGGTACGCGCCAATGTGCGTACCACCGCGGCAGCGGCACGGCAGGGGCTGCCTCTCGCCCTGAAGATCAGCCTCCGCTCTGGTGCCGTCACGGGATTTCTGGTGGGGGCACTGGCATTGGCCAGTGTCAGTGGTTTCTATCTTTTACTTTATTGGCTAAACGATAATGGCCCGATGGACTTACGTCCACTGGCGGGCCTGGGTTTTGGTGCCTCACTGGTGAGCATATTCGCCCGGCTGGGTGGTGGAATTTTCACCAAGGCGGCCGATGTCGGTGCCGACCTGGTCGGCAAGATCGAACAGGGTATTCCTGAAGATGATCCACGCAATCCCGCCGTGATTGCCGATAATGTTGGCGACAATGTCGGTGACTGTGCCGGCATGGCGGCTGATGTTTTTGAAAGTTACGCAGTCACGCTGGTGGCCGCCATGCTGGTGACCTCTGTCACCGGTATCGGTGAAAGTGTTGACCAGGTTTATCCGCTGGTACTGGGTGGCACCGCCCTCCTCGCCGGGCTGATCGGTATCCACACTTCGCGACTCCGCAGTCACGGGGACATTCTATCCACCCTGACACGGGCCGTGCTGCTGACCATCGTGCTCAGTGCGATTGGTTTTTATCTCGCCAGCCATTGGCTGCTATCCGACAGTACGACGAACTACACGGCCAACAGCTTGTTTGCCAGTGCCCTGACCGGGCTTGCGGTGGGTATCGGCATGGTCGCGACGACCACCTATTACACCGGTACCAACCACCGGCCGGTTCAGGAAATCGCCCGTGCTTCGCGCTCCGGACACGGAACCAATATCATCGCCGGTCTATCCGTGGGCATGGCGTCGACCCTGATCCCCACCGTGGTGATCGCCGCCGGAGTGATCGCCGCCTATACCTTCGCCGGCATATACGGCATCGCCATTGCAACCGTCGCCCTACTCTCCCTGACGCCGGTGGTCATGGCCATCGATGCCTATGGGCCGGTGACCGACAATGCCGGCGGCATCGCCGAGATGGCGAAACTCCCCCGTGAGGTACGCGAGGTCACTGACGCGCTGGATGCGGCGGGCAATTCCACCAAATCGCTCACCAAGGTCTTCGCTATCGGCTCCGCCGGGCTGGCCGCGCTGGCGTTGTTTGGGGCCTTCAGGCTGGAATTCGGCACACGCCTCGACGGGGTCTCTTTTGCCATTGATGATCCCTACATTCTGGCTGGCCTGTTCATCGGCGCACTGTTGCCCTTTATCTTCAGCGGCATCATTTTCAAGGCCGTGGGCAAGGCCGCCGCCTCGGTGGTTGAAGAAGTACGCGCCCAATTCAAGGCCCACCCCGAAACTCTCACTGGTGAACGTCTTCCGGATTACGCCAGAGCCGTGCGCATGTTAACCCGCGCATCGATCCGAGGCATGATCCTGCCCGGTCTTCTACCGGTCATCGTGCCGCTGCTGGTCGCCTTTGTCTGGACACCGCTCGCCCCGCCCGGCAGTGGCGCACAATTGATGGGGGGAATATTGATCGGTGCCGTCATTTCCGGGCTGGTTCTCTCACTGATGCTCAGTACCGGTGGCGCGGCGTGGGACAACGCCAAAAAATATATCGAAGCCGGTCATTACGGTGGCAAGGGTTCTCCGGCCCACATGGCGGCAATCACTGGCGATACGGTCGGCGACCCCTGCAAGGATACCGCCGGCCCCGCCATCAATCCCATGCGCAAAGTATTGAGCCTGATGGCCTTGTTACTGGTGCCGTTTTTATAAACTTAATCAGTTGACCGCTGCAAGGTAAGTCTCAACGCAAACGATGCGCTTCGCTACCGCTTACCAGCATTCTGTACAGACGGCGGAAACAACTTGCCTTTACAGGCTAATTGCACGCCACTTTCAACAGCCCATGCTATCAGGAATTCTCCTGGCTGATCACAGCCCTGGGATTGTGACCCGTACCGAGCGTGCGCGTGAATGCCGCTGACGGACTGCTGTGGCCGGCGTTGGCGATGGTTTCTGGGTGTCATCGGCTGCACATCCTGCTGAGTGGGATGATGAGGGGTGCGGAGACAGGTATCCATCGATGAACCCTGGAAGCTTGATTTGGGATCATTTCCGCTGGCCCGGCGCAGGCTACCCGCTAGCAAACCTGCTTCGCCGACAATAGGCTTGTTCGGTATGAAGTGAGTCATGCAGACCACGTATCAGATCGCTTATTTCCGCCCGCAGCTTTTTGCCAGATAGTTGGGCTAACATAATGATAGATTACAAATAGGGTCGAGCAAAAAACAGGCGTCCATGCCTGAATTGCATGATATTATCAGGATATCAAGGCAAATTGGCTTATTTTTAGGTGATTATCGAGTATAATTGCCAGATTTTTGCTTGAATACTACGGGGAAACAGGGCGATTATGCTTGATACTAATAAGTTAGCATGGGCAGGACAAAAAGGTAAAAGTAACCGTGGGAAATTCTATGCCGATATTTTTTTCACCGCCGCACCCTTCGTTCCAGTGCGGCCTCCCACTACAATCTT
>JALTPW010000440.1 GCA_026999335.1 Chromatiales bacterium | reverse complement strand
CCTGACTTTTCTTCCAGGATCGGCTGCGCCTCAGGGTTGGATGGCAGGGTAACCTGCTCGACAACCTTGACGGCCTCGTTGCCATTGGATATTCCATACTTGCCACGAAATACGGGAACCTCTTCGGCACTCACCGTCACCAACTCCGGGATATCCACCGAGATCACATCACCGGCCTTCATCTCCAGCACATCGCGCAGGTTCATTTCCACTTCGCTCAAGGTGCAGGAAAGATGTACTTGCGCACTTTTCACCTCTTCACGCAGGGCAAACCCCCAGCGCCCGTCAGCGTCATCACGGTCACTCTGCACACCGGCATCGAGAATCTCACGCATGGGTTCTAACATGGAGTAGGGCATCGTGATATGAAAGTCACCACCACCACCTTCGATCTCCACATGGAAGGTCGTCACCACCACCACTTCACTGGGGCTGACGATATTGGCAAACTGGGGATTCACTTCCGAATTGATGAATTCAAAATCCAGATCCATCACCGGCGACCAGGCCTCTTTCAGGTCAATGAAGACCTGGTTAAGAATGATCTGAATCACACGCCGTTCGGTGGGGGTAAACTCACGGCCTTCGATCTTGGTGTGAAAACTGCCGTCACCCCCGAAATAATTGTCCACCACCATGAACACCAGCTTGGGATCGAGCACGAATAGCGCCGTGCCCCGCAACGGCTTGATACGCACCATATTGAGACTGGTGGGTACAAACAGGCTGTGCACATATTCGGAAAATTTCAGCATTTGCACACCACCGACGGAGATTTCTGCACTGCGGCGCAACAGATTGAACAGGCTGATACGGAACAGGCGCGCATAGCGCTCATTGACCATCTCCAGGGTCGGCATGCGTCCACGGACGATGCGATCCTGGGTAGTGAAGTCGTATTCACGGGCCTCGCCATCGGCCAGGTCATCCTCGGCATCGGTATCGATATCACTGCTGGAGACACCGTGCAGCAGGGCATCGATTTCATCCTGGGAAAGAAGGTCGTTTACGGCCATGTCGTCGAATTCCGTCGGCTACTGCATCACAAAGCTGGTAAAATACACCGCTTCCACACCGGCATCACCGGTCTCTTCCTGCAGGATTTCCTGAATCACGGACAGTGCCTCCTCACGCAAGGCCTCCTTGCCTTCCAGCGTATTCACGCTGTCGTAGGTCTGGCTGCTGAACAGCAGCATCAGGTTGTTGCGGATCACCGGTAAATGCTGTGCGATATACTCCGGCACCATGGGATCACGCGTCATCACCTCCACGGTGATCTGCAAAAAGCGCGCACGCCCCTGACTGGCGAAATTGACCACAAAGGCGGGATCGATAGGGATGTACACCGCAGGCAAACCCGCTATTGACTCACCGTCATCCTCATCCTCTCCACCACCATGCTCTTCCTCCACAACGGCATGACCACCACCGCCAGGCAATACGCCAGCAATGAACAGACCACCCACGACCAGCACAATGGCGGTCATCAACGGCAACACGCCGAAGAGAAGGATCTTGGTCACCATCGAGCCCTTGGGCTTTTCCTGGTTCTTGTCATCATCTGCCATGGCTTGGGTTCCTCAATTTCTGTGCGGCTTCAGTGCTGAATAGACGTCTACACCTGCCTCACTGCAAATGCTATGCCACTCAACCACAGCAACATAAACTCAACATTTTCAATGAATTACAAATACACCCCTGGGGAGTGGCAATTTTTTGACTGGCCGTGGGCAGCGGCATAGCCGGAAACCCGTCAGTCCTATGGAATGGCCGCTGTCGCGGCCTGGAGGGGTTGATGGACGGGAAGTCTGGACATAGATCGCCAGCCAGTAGCCAGGGTTGAGCCTGCGAAACCCGGGTCATTCAGGCTGTGGAACGGCGTGAGTATCCGCTAGTGTGGTGAGAAATGGCTGACGTGAGGAAAAAAGGGGGGAGTGAGTCTTCCTTGCTTCCCGGGTTTCGCAAGCTCAACCCAGGCTACTGGCTAATCTTTACCCGGGACGAATAAACCATATGGCAACAAGATTGTGTCAGCGGCAAGACATAAGGGAATATCAATGAATTTTACGTATACCTGTCCATAATACGGGTAATCATCAAAGCTTTTATAAAACTTGCTAATAGCGGATTTCGTTCCCGCATAAGGGTATAAAGGCTGAGTTTTTGTGGCATGTGTGGCATGTGTGGCATGCGCCTGCAACGTGGAGCAACCCACCAGGAAAAACGCCATCTGCAAAAAGAAAATCGTTGCCGCTATCCGCATCATGGCGCTTAATCCGGATTGATGACTTGAAGATAACCGTGGCCAAAAACGCAACAGACGCCCTCTAGCGTCTCACCTGAAGCGCCCTTCAATCTCCACTGACTGAACGCCTGTCGCACTTGTTTTGACCAACGAATGAGTTCAGACCAGGGAAAACATCTTGTCCAGGTTGGAAATAGACAGCACTTTACGCACTTCCGGACTGCAATTCAGCAGGCGAATATCGGCAGACTCCTCACCGGCAAACTCGCGTAACAGCAGCAACATGCCCATGGCCGAGCTATCCATGAAGATCGTCTGACTCAGGTCGATAATAAACTGGGTATCCGATGGCAAATTCCGATAGGCATCGCGAAACTCTGCGTGCAGACTAAAATCAAAACGGCCGGCAATAGCGATATTCAGCTGATCGCCAGCTTCAGAAAGTTGTGTTGTAATCCCCATACCACTTTGTCTCCTTCTCATCGCGGCAGGCAAGCCACCGCCCCTCCGCCCTACCCGCTGATGGTAACCACTTATTCCCTACAGCATATCTGTTATTAATATTACTATCTATTAATATTATCATCATAAGCGTTGCAATTCCGACAGGAATTTTACCCTTAAGCCATGGATTCAGGCTTATCCGGGTACTTTTTCAATGTGATATGCCGGATCCAGCCGGTCTACCAGCGCTCATGGCAGCAATAGCAGGCACGTTGAAGGCGAAACGCACTCACAGCAAATAACTTTAGTCGCTTAACGTCCATCGGCAAAACACCCCGGGAATGCTGAACCCGGTAATACCACGTTAAAAATCACCAACCTGGATATTTCTTTGCCTGCATGGACGCAGGTACCAAAAGTAGGCGCTCTTAGGCGAGGAGCGAGAGCAGGACGCGGTAGCTTTGATGTCACAGGAAATATCCGAGCTAGCCCTTCAACCGCTGCAGGATGTATCCCGGAATCTTAGTCAGGGAAAGCACACTGTCCACACAGCCCAGCTTTACCGCCTCACCCGGCATACCCCACACCACACTGCTCTTTTCATCCTGAGCGATGGTCGGCGCGCCGGCCTCTTTCATTTCCTGCATACCCCGCGCACCATCATCACCCATGCCCGTCAGCAGCACGGAAATGGCGTTCGAGCCCACATTCTGCGCCACCGAACGGAACAGGACATCCACCGACGGTTTGTGCCGGTTGACCGCTGGGCCATCGTTGAGGCGACAGATATAACGTGCACCGTCCCGTTCCACCAGCAGGTGCTGACTGCCGGGTGCGATATAGGCGTGACCGGTGACAATCTGCTGTCCGTCTTCGGCCTCACAAACCGTCATCGCCGAAATACCGTTCATGCGTTTGGCAAAGGGCGCGCTGAAGGCCTCTGGAATATGTTGTGTAATCACCGTCCCCGGCGTATCCGCCGGCAGGCGCATGAGCACTTCCTTGATCGCCTCGGTGCCACCCGTGGAGGCGCCAATGGCGAGAATACGATCCGTGGTACGGAAATGACTGTTTGCCGCTACCTTGCCGAGCACCGCATCCGCCGTGTGCCGCGCCAATCCGTCATCAGCCGAACTTCGCGTCAGGGCCTGCACCCGGGCACTGGCCGCCGTGCGCACCTTGGTGATGATCTCTTCGGCGTAATCGTCCAGGGTGTGGGCGATGTCCGTCTTGGGCTTCGACACAAAATCCACCGCGCCCAACTCCAGTGCCTGAAAAGTGATATCGGCACCCTTCTCCGTGAGGGTCGAGACCATCACCACCGGCATGGGGCGCAGGCGCATAAGATTGCGCAAAAAGGTCACACCGTCCATGCGTGGCATCTCCACATCCAGGGTCAGTACATCCGGACTCAGTGACTTGATGCGCTCGCGTGCCACATAGGGGTCTTGCGCGGTGCCAACAACCTCGATATCCGGCGCAGAATTCAGCATCTCGCTCAACACCTGCCGCACCAGTGCCGAATCATCGACAATCAGCACCTTGATTTTTTTACTCATTACCTGCCTTCCCTGATACTCAACAACCACTC
>JALTPW010000439.1 GCA_026999335.1 Chromatiales bacterium | reverse complement strand
CCCCTATTCACGGGTGTAGATCAGCCACTGACAGTTTTTTACGTTTTTCAGCCTGCTGGTACGGTGAATTTCATGCATCACAAACATTCCGGGGAGAAATAATGACTCCAGATATGTATCAGATGCTTGGTTGTGGCGGCATGTCTTTGGTAGGAAAAACGCACCCTACATTTTCACAGCAAACAAAAACCCTGAAAATATGTGGGAAAAGTAGCGGCTTTTCTTTGTGTCTCAATCTTTCAAGGGTGACATTTCCGCAAATAATAGTGTAGGTATTTTCAATGCCGTTTCTGTCAGTGGCTGATCTACACCCAGCGGATGCAGCGGATAGGGTCATGCAGCGGATGGGGTGTAGATCAGCCACTGACAGTTTTTTACGTTTTCCAGCCTGCTGGTACGGTGAATTTCATGCATCACAAACATTCCGGGGAGAAATAATAACTCCAGATATGTATCAAATGCCTGATTGTGGCGGCATGTCTTTGGTAGGGAAAACGCACCCTACATTTTTACACCAAACAAAAACCCTAAAAATATACGGAAAAAATAGCGGCTTTTCTTTGTGTCTCAATCTTTCAAGGGTGACATCTCCGCAAATAATAGTGGGGGTATTTTCGATACTGTTTATTGTCAGTGGCTGATCTACACCCTTTCTTTTCATGTCTAAGCAATTATCGGTTCGAGTATTTAATGTCTGGTGAAATCATATATTGCTTCCAAGACTTCTATCCAAATAATAATACGGAAAAATAATGGCTTTAGTATTAAAGTGTGGGGCTGTATTTCTTCATATACCCAAGACTGGTGGATCATGGGTAGAGAAAATTCTATATGACAATGATTTAATTGCATATGAAACTGGACATAAACATGCAACCGTTGAAAGAGTGATTTATCCACATACTTATCGCGAAGGACTTAAATTTTTAATAAATAGATCTATCCCAAAGCTTGTTGGGAAGCCCACATTTCATGAGCCACCATTTATGTTTTGTTTTGTGAGGCATCCCCTTAAGTGGTATGAGTCATGGTGGAAATCATTGGTGTCCGGCCCATCTCAGAGGTACTTCTCTAAAAGCGGCCTAAATTGCCTCTCATAGAGTGCTGGCGAGCTCTTCTTGGCAAAACAGCTTTTCAAGAAGCGCCACATCTGTCGCGTCACCTT
>JALTPW010000438.1 GCA_026999335.1 Chromatiales bacterium | reverse complement strand
GGGGCAAGGTATCCGGCAGGGCCTTGCGGCCGCGCTTTTTGCGCGTATGCGCCTCGATGGTGATGGATTCGGCATCCTCATCCTCCGCCTGTTCTGTTTCAACCTCAAGCTCGGCTTCATCGAACAGGCGCAATTGATTAGGTGCGATTTTTTCACTGCTTGCGGCATAGCGCCGGGCCAGGGCCAGGTTGAGTTGTTCCTGAAGAGTGAGTACCTGTGCCCTGTACTGACGATTCTCGGCTTGCAATCGTGTGTTGAGCGCCGCTTGCTCTGCCACCAATGCCTTCAAGGCATCGATATCATCGGGAAGGGAGGATGGGATACGGGACATGCCTGCATTCTATCAAAAACAGGCCTGCCCCATGATCGAAGTTTTCGATCGAACTATAAAACCGTTTGATAATGCAGGGCCGCATGGGGCTGCATCCGGGTAATATCGTAGCCTTGCAACAGCCAGTGCAATCGGTCTTCATCCAGTTCGATGACCGCCTCATCTATGCGCCGCGGCCATGGAAACTTCTCCTGCTCCAGGCGCTTGTACCAGAGTGCAAAGCCTGTCCTGTCCCAATACAACAGTTTCAGCTTGTCACGCTTCTTGTTGCAAAACACGAACAGCGCCCCGCTCAACGGGGACAGCGCCATCTCGCTTTCCACAATGACGGACAGGCCGTTAATCGATTTACGAAAATCCACGGGGTCACGGTGCAGGTATACCGCGCTGACATCGACAAACATGCGCATGACTCACCCCCCAAGCTGGCGAACCAGCCCGGCCAGCCAGTGCGCGGAAATGGTTGTGGGCATACGCAGACGGAGCCTGTCCCCCAGATAAAGTTCCATCATATCCCCTTCGCCGCGAGCCGGCACCGTAACCCGCGCAAAAGACAAACCTGATGCCGCCTCCTTTTTCTCCCGCAATTGCTTGCGCTTTCGGCCGAAATATTTTGCACACAAGCCCCTTTTCTGGCAAAAAGCCTGCGCCGTCATCCCGCTTTCCTCGAACTCGGAAAACAATGCCTGCCACTGCGCCTCTGTTCGTCTTTTCATACCCTTCCTCCTTCACGGAAAAAGGTTTACGCTATATCAGAATTTTATCTGTGGACAGGGCGTGCTTGAATTGGCGCTTACGTTCAAGCCATTGAGGACAAGCTGCGCGAGGAAGAAT
>JALTPW010000437.1 GCA_026999335.1 Chromatiales bacterium | reverse complement strand
CATTTAGAGGACTGCTATTTATTGAGACTTACATAAATGAATGACACTTTTTCTTGTTTCGGTTGTCCAAAGGGTTGTGTGAGAATGGCAACCGGAGCAAGTGATGAAACGAGACCTGAAAGCATTGCAAAGCCGGCGAATGCACGCGGCCCGACTGTTGAAAAAAGGCGTGCCACAAGCCGAGGTAGCCCGGGAACTGGGTGTCAGCCGCCAGTCGGTCAGCGCGTGGGCGAAAAAGCTCGAAGCAGAAGGCCGCGAAGGGCTCAAGGCCAAGCCCTTGGGGCGGCCAGGCAGTTTCGACAAGGCCGCACGCCGCGAACTGGCTCGGCTGCTCAAGCAGGGTGCAGTAGTGGCTGGATTTCCCACCGAATTGTGGACACTGCCCCGCATCCAGGCACTGATCGAGGAGCGGTTCGGGCTCCGGTACAGCGAGGTGCACGTCTGGCGGCTGTTGCGGGAGATGGGGTTTTCCTGCCAACGCCCCACCGGGCGAGCCACCCAGCGCGACGAACAAGCGATCCGGCAGTGGAAACGACAGCAGTGGCCGGCGCTAAAAAAAACGCCGAAAAACGGGGTCAAACTATAGTATTCGTCGACGAATCGGGGCTTTCCGAACGCCCCACCCGGGTGCGCACCTGGGCGCCACGAGGGCAGACGCCGGTGCTGCAGTACAGCTTTTCCTGGCATCAACTCTCGGCGATCGCGGGTGTGACTTTTTGGCAATTCTACTTCCGCCTGTTTCCCGGCAGTATCAAAGGGCCCCAGATCGTGGAATTCCTCAAGGCGCTCAATCGTCAGATTCCCGGCCCACTGCTCGTTATCTGGGACGGCTTGAAGGCCCATAAAAGTAAGCTGGTGCGCGAGTACGTCGAGCGGGAGGATGTCGATATCCAGCTCGCTTTCCTGCCGGCCTATGCGCCCGAGCTGAATCCGGTGGAATACCTGTGGGGTTATCTCAAGACGCATGAGCTTGGCAATCTCTGCGCCGACACACTCCATCAAGTCAGTGATTTTGCACGGCGCCGTCTCAAGTCTATGCAGCGCCGCAGCAACCTGGTGGCGGCCTTCTGGGAACAGGCGGAGTTGCCTATATGAATCTGTCATGTATTTATGTAAGTCTCAATAATTTTGCCTTCCTTCATTAGAATTCCGAGGATACTGTAGCT
>JALTPW010000436.1 GCA_026999335.1 Chromatiales bacterium | reverse complement strand
GTGTTGTTACATAATAAAGTGTGGTTAAAAAACGGTTTTTTTAGATACGTCGAGCGTATTTATAGCAGTAATTGGTGAAAATGCAACAGTTGTTTATAAAAAATCGCGGAACCCAGGGTTTTTTCGTTGTTTATTTGCAACAATTTGGCGGAGGGAGATATTGGGGGTACGTAACGGGCTGCGTACAGCCATGAATGCCAGTCTGATAAACTACCTTGTTTTTATCTAAAAATCGAATGACGTGTGTGTGGGCTTAAGGGCTGGGCGTACTGCATGGGCCGCCGACAGTTCGGGCCGGGAATGCTGTCTTGTCTGGGCGGGGGTGTGTTGCGTTGTTGTAGTGCCGGTGATTATATCGACACAACAGATGTCATTGCGGCCCGCAGGGCCGCTCTGTCAGGAGAGGTTTTTGGATCGGTTCAGCGGGCGCCGAAGACGACGATGGTTTTTCCGCGGGCGGTGAGGAGATTCTGTTCTTCGAGGTTTTTCAGTACCCGCCCCACCATTTCCCGTGAGCAGCCGACGATGCGGCCCAGTTCCTGGCGGGTGATGCGGATCTGCATGCCGTCCGGGTGGGTCATGGCATCCGGTTCCTTGCTCAGATCCATCAGGGTGCGGGCGACACGGCCGGTGACGTCCATGAAGGCGAGGTTACCGACCTTCTGGCTGGTCTTGCGCAGGCGCAGGGCCATTTGCGAGGCCAGCTCGAAGAGGATGCCGGGGTCTTTTTCCGATAGCTGGCGGAAGCGGCCGTAGCTGATCTCGGCCAGCTCGCACTGGGTGCGGGCGCGCACGAAGGCGCTGCGGTTGGCGGCTTCGCCGAACAGACCCATTTCACCGAAAAAATCGCCGGCATTCAGGTAGGCCAGCACGATCTCGCGGCCGTTTTCATCCTCGATGAGCACCGTCACCGAGCCCTCGATGATGTAGTACAGCACGTCCGGCTTGTCGCCCGCATAGATGATGAGACTCTTGGCGGGATACTGGCGGCGGTGGCAGTGCTCGAGGAATCGCTCGATGGTGGGCGGCGGAATCAGGGGAGGGATATTGGCCATGGTGTTTTCCGAAATCGCTGTCTGTGCTGTGGGTGACAGAAATAACGGCAGGGGCGGGGAATAGTTGAGGGTTAGTGTGGTCTGGGTGGGCACTGCCCATCACCCTACGAGAA